>NZ_JBHVWF010000076.1:0-13377 GCF_042882365.1 Streptomyces sp. NPDC058221
CTCCTTGCGCAGCCACTCGGGGTCCTCCTGCTTCAGCGCCTCGATCTGCTCCGTGGTGAGGGCCTCCGTGACACCGCCGCGCGCGAGGCCGGAGATGGAGACGCCCAGCTTGGCGGCGACCACCGGCCGGGGGTGCGGCCCGTTGCGCCGCAGTTCCTGCAGCCACTCGGGCGGCTCGGACTGGAGTGCCGCGAGCTCGGTGCGCGAGACGACACCCTCCTGGAACTCTGCGGGGGTGGCCTCGAGGTACACACCCAATTTCTTCGCCGCGGTCGCGGGCTTCATTGTCTGGGTGGTCTGGTGCGACGTCATGGTGCCAAGGGTATCGAGCGTGTGCGCCGCCGCTGACCACGACCGGTAACCTGGCGGGGTGACAGGCTCGGAAGCAACCCCTTCGTTCCGGCTCGCGTACGTCCCGGGGGTGACGCCCACCAAGTGGGTGCGGATCTGGAACGAGCGCCTGCCGGACATCCCCCTCTCCCTTGTCGCGGTGCCCGCCGCCGAGGCGTCGGCCCTGCTGCTCGACGGCGGAGCCGACGCGGGATTCGTACGGCTGCCGGTCGACCGGACGGACCTCAGCGCGATCCCCCTCTACACCGAGGCGACCGTGGTGGTGATCCCCAAGGACCACCTGGTGGCGGCGGTCGACGAGGTCTCCGTCGAGGAGCTGGCCGACGAGATCGTGCTGCATCCGCTCGACGACACCCTCGGCTGGGAGCGGCTGCCGGGCCGGCCCGCGATCGAGCGCCCCGCCACGACGACGGACGCGATCGAGCTGGTGGCGGCAGGGGTGGGCGTTCTCGCTGTCCCGCAGTCCCTCGCCCGTCTGCACCACCGCAAGGACCTCACGTACCGGCCGCTGTCGGGCGCCCCCGAGTCGCGCATCGCGTTGTCGTGGCCGGAGGAAAGGACCACGGACCTGGTGGAGGACTTCATCGGGATCGTCCGGGGCCGGACGGTGAACAGCACCCGGGGCCGCAGTACGGCGCCCGCGGAGAAGCCGAAGCGCAAGGCGCCGGAGACCGGTGGTGCCCGGCGCAAGCCGGCGGCCGGTGCGGGATCGGGGAAGGGTGCCCGGGGCGGTTCCGGTGGCGCGAAGGGGGCCAAGGGCTCCCGGGGTGCCAAGGGCGCTGCGGGAGCCAAGCGCGGAAAGCCCCGCCGCCGGCCGTAGCGGCACGGTTGCGACTGTGCCGTGCGGGGACGGTGCCGCTGTCGTGTTCGCCCCGCGCGTCCACCACATGCGCCCGCCCCGTCACCCGTGAGCGGTGTTTCGTCGCGCCCGCCCGTCGGGCCCGTGCGGCCGGATGTCAGGATGGTTCCATGACGAGCAAGGTTTACTTCGACATCACCATCAACGACGAGCCCGCCGGGCGGATCGTCTTCAATCTGTTCGACGACGTCGTGCCCAAGACCGCCGAGAACTTCCGCCAGCTGGCGACCGGCGAGCACGGCTTCGGCTACAAGGGTTCGTCCTTCCACCGCGTCATCCCCGCGTTCATGCTGCAGGGCGGCGACTTCACCCGCGGTGACGGCACCGGCGGCAAGAGCATCTACGGCGCGAAGTTCGACGACGAGAACTTCAAGCTGGCGCACACCAAGCCGGGCCTGCTCTCCATGGCGAACAGCGGCCCCAACTCCAACGGTTCGCAGTTCTTCATCACGACCGTCGTGACGTCGTGGCTGGACGGCAAGCACGTGGTGTTCGGCGAGGTCGCCGACCAGGAGAGCCTGGACCTGGTCACCAAGATCGAGGGGCTCGGCTCGCAGAGCGGCCGCACCTCGGCGAAGGTCACCATCGCCGACTCCGGGGTCCTCTGACCCGATCCGCTCGCGGAACAGCCGACGGAACGCGTCGGCCGACGGATATCGTCGGCCGGCGCGTTCCGTCGTGTCCGGGGGGCTTCCTCGGCCGACCGGGCGAGTGTCAACGGAAGGTTGACAGTGCGAGACTGTCAACCTAAGGTTGACACATGACGAATCCAGTGGGCATGACGCATCCGGTCCGTCTCGACGACCTCATCGACGCCATCAAGAAAGTCCACCCCGACGCCCTCGACCAGCTCCAGGACGCCGTCATCGCCGCCGACCACCTCGGCGACGTGGCAGACCACCTGATCGGACACTTCGTGGACCAGGCACGGCGCTCCGGCGCCTCCTGGACGGATATCGGCAAGAGCATGGGGGTGACCCGGCAGGCGGCGCAGAAGCGGTTCGTCGCCAAGGACCCCGGCGAGCCGACCGAGCTCGACCCCAGCCAGGGTTTCGGCCGCTTCACCTCGCGCGCGAAGAACGTCGTGATGTCCGCGCAGAACGAGGCGCGCGCCGCGGGCAACAGCGAGATCGGCACCGAGCACATCGTGCTCGGGCTGCTCATCGAGCCGGAAGCGCTGGCAGGGGCGTTCATCAAGGCGCAGGGCGTACCCCTGGACACGGTCCGCCAGGCCGCCACCGCGGCGCTGCCCGCCGCCTCCGAGGGACAGCTGCCCGAACTCCTCCCGTACAACGCCGATGCCCGCAAGGTGCTGGAGCTCACCTTCCGCGAGGCGCTTCGGATGGGGCACAACTACATCGGCACCGAGCACATCCTGCTCGCCCTGCTGGAGCACGAGGACGGCGCGGGCCTGCTGACCGGTCTCGGCCTCGACAAGGCGGCCGCGGAGACGGCGATCACCGAGGCGCTCACACTCATCGTCGCCGAACGCGAGAAGGGCTGACCGGGCCGGCAGGCCTCCGGTCCGAGGACAAAGCACCACGGCGCGGCTCCGGTACGGGGCGCACACTCCGTACCGGCCGCACCGGCGGTACCCGGATCGGGCATCGGCAACCGAAGGCGAGCGCCTGGCCGGTGACCGCGCCGCGACGGGCCCGCCGGCCGTCACAGCGACGCGTACACCGCCTCGACCAGCGCCATCTTGCGCGGGTCGTCGGCCACATGCGGGCCCATCCGGTTCATGACATATCCCAGGGCGATCCCGGCCTCCGGGTCGGCCAGTCCGCACGAACCGCCCGCGCCGTCGTGACCGAAGGCCCGTGGGTTGGGACCGTACGAGCCGTCGGCGCCGCTCAGCCACAGACCGAGCGCGATCTCCGTGTCATGGCCGAATCCCGCCCCGAGCACCAGGTCGCGGCAGAGCCCCTGACCCTCACGGGCCCGTTCGGCAGCCTTCTCGGAGAGGATCCGCCGGCCGTCGAAGCTGCCCCGGCCGGCAAAGACGCCGTACAGCGCGGCGACCGCGCGGGCCGTGCCGTGGCCGTTGGCCGCGGGGATCTCGGCTGCCCGCCACTGCGGGGTGTTGGCGGCGGCCGCGCCGGTGGGCGGATTGAGCAGCGAGGCGACGGCGACCGGCTCCATCTGCGCGAAGAGCGCCGCCTGCCGGGCCCGGTCCGCCCTCGGGATGTCGAGTTCGGCGGCGCGCGGCGCCTCCTCCGCGGGGAGGCCGATGGTGAAGTCGATGGCGAGCGGACCGGTCACTTCCCGCCGGAGGAACTCCCCCGGCAGCAGACCGCTGACCCGCCGGACCACCTCACCGACCAGGAAGCCGTAGGTGAACGCGTGATAGCCGGACCGGGTGCCGGGCTCCCACCACGGCTCGGTCGCCGCCAGCCTGGCACAGGTCAGCTCCCAGTCGTAGAGCTCGGCCAGGGTCTGCGGCTCGCGGAGCCCTGCCAGTCCCGCGCGGTGGGAGAGCAGATGCCGTACGAGAACGCCTTCCTTGCCGGCCGCCGCGAACTCCGGCCAGTACGCGGCGACCGGGGCATCCAGGTCCAGCAGGCCGCGGTCGGCGAGGATATGGGCGCAGAGCGCGGTCGGTCCCTTGGTGGTGGACCAGACGTTGACCAGGCTGTCCTGTTCCCAGGCGCGGGTGCGGGCGCGGTCCGCCCAGCCTCCCCAGAGATCGGCCACGGGCTGCCCGTCGACCAGGACGGTGACGGCGGCGCCCAGTTCGCCGCGCTCGCGGAAATTCTCCTCGAACGCGTCGCGTACGGCGGCGAAGCGCTCGTCGCAACGACCGTGGATCGGCGGCACGGTGGCCTCCCTCGCCTGGGGCATGCCTGATCGGACTCGGATCAGGACAACATACCGACTGGTCGGACCGGCGGGAAGGGATGGTGTGCCACGATCCCGCGGGCGCCGCGCCTCAGCGCGCTCCGGTTTCGAGGCGGAGGCTCCAGCGGCGGGGCAGACCGGTCAGCGTGACGGTGGAGAGGGGACGGACGTCGACGTTCCAGTACGCCGAGGGCGGCGCCCTCAGCGCGTAGACGAGGGCGGCCCGCACGACGGCCGGTTCGGCGACGGCGACGATCGACCCCTCGCAGGCGGGGCGGGTGTCCAGCCAGCCTCCTATCCGGGAGATGAACGCGAGCAGCGGTTCGCCGCCGTGCGGCGCGGACCGCGGATCCGCGAGCCAGGCGTCCACGGCCGCCGGTTCGCGTGCGGTGACGTCGGCAAGGGTGCAGCCGCGCCACCGCCCCATGTCGCAGTCGCGCAGGGCGGGCTGGACCAGCGGGGCGAAGCCGAGTGCGTCCCCGGTGGCGCGGCTGCGGGGCGTCGGCGAGCAGTACCGCAGCTCGGCCGCCCCCAGGGACACCAGTGCCGGGGCGGCGAACTGCACCTCCTGCCAGCCGGCCTCGTCGAGCGGCCGGTCGTCGTCGAAGCGCTCCCCGAGCAGGGACGAGCTGCGCGCCGCGGCGACGAGTGTGACTCGAACACTCATGGGCGTGATCGTGGAGCCGATCGCCCCGCAGGTCAAGAGCGCGGCCGCAAGCGCTTCCGACTCAGCCGAGCTGGAGGGACATCCACTTGGCCGGGCTTTCCAGCGGCTTGAAACCGACCTTCTCGTACACTCCGTGGGCGTCCTCCGTGGCGAGCAGGAGCCGCTGGATGCCCGCATCGGCGAGGTGGTCGCGCGCCGCGGTGACCATTCCTGCGCCGAGTCCGTGGCCGCGGGCTGCGCGGTCGACGTACACATCGCAGAGCCAGCCGAAGGTGGCGAGGTCGGTCACCACCCGGGCGTACCCGGCCTGTTCGCCCGAAACGACATCGTAGGCGCCGAAGTTGAGCGAGCCGGCGATGGCCAGATCCTGGCGTTCCCTGGTCCGGCCGAGCGCCCAGTAAGCGTCGGTGGAGAGCCAGTTGTGAATCCTCGACGCGTCCAGCCGGGAGGGGTCGGACGATATCTCGTAACGCTGCTGGGGAGTTTCGGTCATGCCCGGAGACTAGCTCGCGGCGCAGCCGATGGCGCCTCCCCAGGCCGTACGCAGCCGTCGCACCCCCTCGGCGATCTCGGCCGTTCCGGATACGGCCGCATAGCTCAGCCGGACCTGGGGCGCCGGTGGTTCGGCGCAGAAATACGGCCGCCCGGGGGCGACGGCGACACCGGCGCGCAGGGCCGCCGAGACCATGGCGGACTCATCGGTTCCGGCCCCGGTGCCGGGCAGTCCCACCCAGAGGCTGCCGCCGCCCGCCGGGATGTGCGGGAGCGCGAGAGCGGGCAGCTCCCGGCGCAGCGCTGCCACCATCGCGGTGCGGCGGGCCCGCAACTCTGCGGAAAGGGAGCGCAGATGGCGGCTCCAGGCCGGGGTGCCGACGAATTCGAGTGCGGCCTCCTGGAGCGGCCGGGGAACGAAGAAGCTGTCGACGACCTGGATGGCACGCAGCCGTTCGAACACCGGGCCACGAGCGGCGAGGGCGCCCACCCTGAGGCTGGGTGACGTCACCTTGGTGAGGGAACACACGTGGACGACGACTCCGTCGGGGTCGTCGGCGGCCAGCGGCCGGGGCAGCGGTCCGGCGTCGTCGTGGACGAGCCGGCGGGCGAAGTCGTCCTCGACGACGAACGCCCCGGCCTCCCTGGCGATCCGGACGACCTCGGTGCGGCGGGCGGGGGCGAGGACTGCGCCCGTCGGGTTCTGGAACAGCGGCTGACAGACGAGGACCCGGGCGCCGGTGGCCCGGAAGGCGGCGGCGAGCAGCTCCGGTCGCACCCCGTCGGTGTCGGCCGGGACCGGCACGGGCCGCAGCCCGGTGGCCCGCGCGACCGCCAGCATGCCCGGGTAGGTGGGTGATTCGACGAGCACCGGCGCGCCGGGCTGGGCGAGCGCCCGCAGCGCGGTGGCCAGGGCGCTCTGGCCACCGGCGGTGATCAGTACGTCGGCGGCGGTGAGCGCGGGGCCGACCTCGCGGGCGAACCAGGCGCGCAGTTCGGTCAGCCCTTCGGTGGGCGGGCGGCCCCAGGCGCCGGGGCGGCGGCCGGCCCGGGCGAGTGCGGCGGCGAGGGCGCGCTCGGGCTGCAGCGAGCTGTGGAGGTAGCCGCCGTTGAACTCGACGACGCCCGTGGCCGGAGCGGCCAGGGTGGCCAGGACTCCTGACGCGTCGACCGTGCGGGGCACCACCTCGGGGCCGCCGTCGCCGCTCAGCGACACCTCCTGCCACGAGGTGTCACCGGACGGCGGCGCCTCGGGGCCGGGCTGTGCCCGGAACGCGCCGGATCCTGGGCGGGTGACGACCAGCCCTTCCGCGGCGAGCTGTGCGACGGCCCGCGAGACGGTCACGGGACTCGCCCGGAAGCGCTCAACCAGAGCACGGCTGGACGGCAGCTTCTCGCCTGGTGAGTAGCGGTCCAGTTCATCCCGGAGGGAACTGACCAGATCAGCCACACTGCTACGCTCATGCATGAAGTCAGAGGATAGCGCTACTCCCAGCAGCACAATAGCGGTCGGCCCCACCGTGGACGGACCGGCCCGCACCACCCCGGCGGCCCCGGGGCCGGACCCGGCCGACGGCGGTCCCGGGTCCGGGGCGACGGGACGGGGCGGAACGCTGCTCGCCGGACTCGGCGTGGTCGCCTTCTCCCTGACGTTCCCCTCCACCGCGTGGGGGCTGGAGAGCTTCGGCCCCTGGTCCCTGGTGGCGCTGCGCAGCCTGCTGGCCGCCGTGATCGCGGGCAGCGTGCTCCTCGCAGGCCGGGTGCGGGTGCCCGAGCGGCGGCACTGGGCCGGACTGGCGGTCGTGGCGGGCGGCGTGGTGGTGGGCTTCCCGCTGCTGACCACCCTCGCGCTGCAGACATCGACGACCTCGCACGCGGCCGTGGTGGTGGGGCTGCTGCCGCTGACCACGGCGGTGTTCGCATCCGTACGTACGGGCTCGCGCCCGTCCCGTGCGTTCTGGACCGCGGCGCTCACCGGGGCGGCCGTGGTGATCGTCTTCACCGTGCTGCAGAGCGGCGGCGCGCTCTCCGCCGGGGACCTGTATCTGTTCGCCGCCCTGCTGGTGTGCGCGGCGGGCTACACCGAGGGCGGCAGGCTGGCGAGGGCCATGCCGGGCTGGCAGGTGATCGGCTGGGCGCTGATCCTGACCCTGCCGCTCGCCGTGGCGGGCGCCGCGGTCGCGCTGCCGTCCGAGCCGGTGCGGCTGACCGCACACGGGGTGATCGGCCTGGTCTGGGTGGCGGCGGGCTCGACCTTCCTCGGGCTCTACGTCTGGTACCGGGGCATGGCGGAGATCGGGGTGGCGCGGGCCAGCCAGCTCCAGCTCGCGCAGCCGCTGCTGACGCTGGTCTGGTCGTTCCTCCTGCTCGGCGAGGAGGTCTCGCCTTCCGCACCGGTGGCGGCGGTCGCGGTACTCGTCTGCATCGCGGCCACCCAGCGCACGGGCGGTGCAGGACGCGGCCGGTGACCGGCGGGACAGCGGCCGCTCCCACCGGGGCGAAGCCGCCGTCCAGACATAGACTTGTCGACATGGACCGCCACCCATGAGGAGGTCACCCCCGATGGAGGCACACACGGGCGACCGGCTGGTGACGCACGGCAGGACCGTGGGTCACCAGGACCGGGTCGCAGAGATCGTCGAAGTGCTCGGGGACGGGGGCACTCCCCCGTACCGGGTCCGATTCGACGACGGACACGAACACCTCCTGGCACCCGGCCCCGACAGCGTCGTACGCCACGACGCCGCCCCGCACCGGGCCCCGGGACCGTAGAGCCGCGCCACCGGCCCGCGCCGTACGGCACACCCGGCAGGTCAGCCGGGCGGACGCACCCGCGACCGGTAGTGGTCGGCCACCAGCCGCGACATGGCACCGATCCGGTCCGCGACCACCCCGTTCCCCGAGAAGTAGGCGTGGCCGCGGGCCTGGTCGTATCCGGCGGCGAGGTCGACATGCCGGGAGAGTTCCGCCGGGTCCTGCCAGGCCGCGGGCTGGGCGGGGTCGCCGCACTTGTAGAGCGCCTCACCGATGAAGAGATCGACGCCCGTGCCCCGGACCACCTCGTTCCACCAGGGCAGCAGCACGGCGTAGTCGGCGTCGGCGAAGCCGATGTTCCAGTAGAGCTGCGGGCAGATGTAGTCGATCCAGCCCTTCTCGACCCAGCCGCGGGTGTCGGCGTACAGATCGTCATAGGTCTGCACCTGAGCCGCGGTCCGCGAACCGAGCGGGTCGGTCGAGGCGTTGCGCCACACACCGAACGGGCTGATGCCGAACCGGACGCCGGGTTTGACCGCCTTGATCCGCCGTCCGGCCTCCTGCACCAGCTTGTCGGTGTTGGATCGCCGCCAGGCGGCTTTGTCCGCGAACCCCGCACCGTGCTTCGCGTAGGTGGCGTCGTCCGTGAACGACTCCCCGGCCACCGGGTACGGATAGAAGTAGTCGTCCCAGTGGACCGCGTCGATGTCGTAGCGGCGGACCGCGTCGAGCATCGCGTCCTGGACGAAAGCGCGGACCTCGGGCAGGCCCGGGTCGTAGTAGAGCTTCCCGCCGTAGGGCAGGGCCCAGTCGGGGTGCAGCCTCGCGGGATGGGTGGCGGCCAGCCGGGAGCGGTCGGTGTGGTTGGCGATCCGGTACGGGTTGAACCAGGCGTGCAGTTCGAGACCTCGGCTGTGCGCCTCCCGCACGGCGGTGCCCAGCGGGTCCCACCCCGGGTCCCTGCCCTGGACGCCGGTGAGGCACTGGGCCCACGGCTCGTAGGGCGAGGGCCACAGCGCGTCGGCGGACGGCCGGACCTGGAGGATCACCGCGTTCAGCCGCCGGTCGACGGCCTCGTCGAGGTAGGCGATCAGCTCGGCCTGCTGTGCGGCGGCGGACAGCCCCGGTTCCGAGGGCCAGTCGAGGTTCTCGACGGTCGCCACCCACATGCCGCGCAGCTCGCGCCGCGGCACGTCCCGGGGGCCCGGTCCCCGGTGCACGCGGACCTCGCCGCGCGGGTCGGCGGTGGCACCCCCGGCACCGGCGGCCGAGGCCACCACCATGGCCACCGTCCCGGCCGCACCGGCCACAAAGCCCCTTCTGGCGATTTGCCGCATTCCTCCGCACCTGCCGTCTCTGGGTAGTCGTCGGATCCCCGGAATCCTGGGGCAGTCCTGAGCATGCCCGCCCCGGCCCACGATCTCCGGGAGGGCGCGGAGTAACGTCGTGGGGTCGAGGCGGAGCCCGGAACCGAACGGAAGCCGCCGCACGGAGAACAGCGAAAGGCACGAGGTGACGGACTCTATGGCGGACATCGCACGCGTCGGGGTGGTGGGCTGCGGCCAGATGGGTGCAGGCATCGCGGAGGTGTGTGCCCGCAGCGGCCTCGAGGTCAGAGTGGCCGAGACCACCGGCGAGGCGCTGGAGATCGGCCGCACCCGGCTGTACAACTCCCTCTCGAAGGCCGCCGAACGCGGCAAGATCACCGAGGAGGAGCGCGACGAGACCCTCGGCCGCCTCAGCTTCACCACCGACCTCGGAGAGTTCGCCGACCGCGATCTCGTCATCGAGGCCGTCGTGGAGAACGAGCAGGTCAAGACCGAGATCTTCCAGGTGCTCGACCAGGTGGTGACCCGGCAGGACGCGATCCTCGCCTCCAACACCTCCTCGATCCCGCTGGTGAAGCTGGCCGTCGCCACCTCACGCCCCGACCGGGTCATCGGCATCCACTTCTTCAACCCGGCCCCGGTGCAGAAGCTCGTCGAGCTGATCCCCGCGCTGACCACGTCGGACGAGACGGTCAAGCGCGCCGAGGCCGTCGTGCAGGACATACTCGGCAAGCACCCGATCCGCGCCCAGGACCGCTCCGGCTTCGTCGTCAACGCGCTGCTGATCCCGTACCTGCTCTCCGCGATCCGGATGTTCGAGTCGGGTATCGCCAGCCGCGAGGACATCGACAACGGCATGGAGATGGGCTGCGCCCACCCGATGGGCCCGCTCAAGCTCGCCGACCTGATCGGCCTGGACACCGTGGCCTCGGTCGCCGACTCGATGTACGCCGAGTACAAGGAGCCGCTGTACGCCGCTCCCCCGCTGCTCCAGCGGATGGTGGACGCGGGCCGGCTCGGCCGCAAGACGGGCTCGGGCTTCTACCCGTACGCCTGACACGGCACGCCTCCGGGTGGGAGGGCCGATGACGTTTCGGCCCCTCCCACCCGCACGGACCGGCCCTCCGGCCCGGTGCCGTTCGCTCAGCCCAGCCGTAAGTGGTGCAGCATCATGAGCCCGGCCGCCATGCCGGCGGCCGGCACCTCGCCGCGCGCGATCATGTCGGGCACCAGCTTGAGCGGTATCCACTCCCGGCGTGAGGACTCGAAGGCGTCGCGGGGGTGGCCTGTCCAGTCGGCTTCCTCGCCCCAGTAGAAGTGGTGCCGGGCGTCGGTGAGCCCGTTGGACGGTTCCACGGTCAGCAGCGGGCGCAGCGGTCCGGGGCGCCAGCCGGTCTCCTCCTCCATCTCCCTGGCGGCCGCGGCGGCGAGCCCCTCACCGTCCTCGACCACACCCGCGGCGATTTCCCAGCCCCAGCTGTCCGTGATGAACCGGTGCCGCCAGAGCAGCAGCACCTCGTTCACCTCGTTGACGACGGTGGCCGCGGCGACAGGGCGGAGCCGGATGACGTAGTGGTCGAGGTGGTCGCCGTCGGGGAGGACGACGTCGGCCAGATTGACCCGGAACCAGCGGTTCTCGTACACAGTCTGTTCGTTCAGGTTCGTCCACTGCACTCTTCTGCCACCTTCTGACTAGTAGGTGGCCATATCGCAGCAGACTGACGCTCACAGCGGTACGCGCAGGGACGCGTCGACGATTTCGGCGGCCCGTTCCGCTTCGGCGCTGCCGCTCGCGACCAGCTGCTCGCGCACCGACCGCAGCCGGTCGCGCAGCCGCTGCGACTCCATGCCCCTGGCCCGTTCCGCCATCTCGGCGGCGGTCACCGCGGCCCGGTCGGCCTCGCCCTGCCGCAGCTCGATCGTGGTCAGCATGGCCAGCCGGTGGACCCGGCCCCGGTCGTGCGCGGGAGTGCGCACGGCCGCGGCCGCATGCTCCCGGGCCGAGGACAGATCCCCGAGCCCGAGCAGCGCCTCGGCCACCTGCACGTTGACCAGCCCCGGCTGGACGTACCCCGTCTCGTCCGGTTCCTGACGGGGCCGGATGCGCTCGGCCTCGGACTCGGCGCGCCGGATGCACGCCAACGCGGCTCCCCTGTCGCCGAGATGGGCGTAGGCCTTGGCCTGCATCGCATGCAGATCGGCCGCCAGCGCGGGAGTGATGTCGCGTCCGGCCGCCCGCAGCGCCGCCTCGGCGAAGGCGACGGACTGCCGGTAGTCGGCCAGGAACAGCGACTGGTTGACGAGCAGCGCGATCACGTAGCCGCCGAGCCCCCGGTCCCCGCTCGCCTTGGCCAGCCGCAGCGCCTGGTGGAAGTAGCGCTGGGCCAGTCCGTGGGCATCGGAGTCGTAGGCGCAGATACCCGCGACGGCCACCAGCCCGCCCGCCGCACGGTGCAGTTGACGCCCCATCGCATCGTTGTAGCCGCCGCGCAGCAGCGGAGCGGTCTCGGCGTTGAGGAAACCGACGATGCGCGAACGCGTCGCGATGCCGCCCGCCTTGCGGTACATCAGTTCGTAGTGGGCGCGGGCGGCACGCAGTGTCGCTATGTCGGCCATGCTGACGCGGGTCGGCCCGGTGCGGGAGACATCGGCGTCCTCCGGCGGGTTCTCCCACTCCCACACCGGCATCACCGCGGTGGTGCCGGTGACGGCCGGAGCGGCGACGACGTGCGGGCGCTGCTGCTCGTCGGAGCGCCACAGCGCGGTGGCCCGTTCGACGAATCCGGTGAGCGAGGCGCCCTGCGCCGGCACGTGGCTGCCTTGGCCGGCCATACCGATGTCGTCGAGCGAGACGGCCCTGCGCAGACGGCTGCCGAGCACTTCGCAGATCAGGTCGGGCACCTGGCCGCGCGGCCGCTGGCCCTTCAGCCAGCGGGCGACCGCGGTGTGTTCGTACCGCAGGCACAGCCCCCGGCCGCGGCCGGCCTGGTTGACGTGTGCCGCGAGCCCGGCCCGGGAGACGCCCGCCTCGTCGATCAGAGCCTCTAGCAGAGTGTTGGGCTCCATTGCCCCCATTGCCCCTCCGGTGGATCGGCACGCCAGGACGTGTCGCCCCAGTGGAGCACGATTCACACGGGGTGTGAACGGAATGCCCGAACCGTCCCGCTGCGCGCTCTGTTGCGCCGGTCCGTGAATCGCTTGACTGGGTCCCTCGCAAGAGGCGGCCGGGTCGTCTGCTCCCCCTCGTACAGCACGGCGACCCGCATCCGCGCCGTCCGCTCTGCCGACCTGCCCGACACTCCGTGGCAGCGCGGGCGGCGCCGGATCGCACGACCCACTGCCCACGGATCGGAGGGTGGCTGCGGGGTCGGCCGGGAACCGGGCTCCCCCGGGTCCGGCCGGGGCCCGCGTGCGGTCCTCCGCCTCCGGGCGAGCACACAGGAGGGGCGTATCCGGTGGCCGGATACGCCCCTCCTCGGTGTGCGGGTGCGCTGTTACGCGCCGCGCAGCACCGCACCCGTGCGCTCGGCGGCCAGCGCCACCGCCGCGTCGCGGGCGGCGCTCGCCTCGTCGACGGTCAGCGTGCGGTCCGCGGCGCGGAACCGCAGCGCGTACGCCAGGGACTTGCGGTCCCCGCCGATCTGCTCACCCGTGAAGACGTCGAACAGCCGCAGCGATTCCAAGAGTTCACCCGCACCCTCGCGGAGCGCCTGCTCCACATCGGCGGCGGGCACGTCCTGGGCGACGACCAGCGCGACGTCCTGGGTGGCCACCGGGAAGGTGGAGATCCGCGGTGCCTGGAGGGCACCGTCGGCGGCCTGCTCCAGGACGTCGAGCTCGACCTCCATGGCGCAGGTGCGCTCGGGCAGGTGGAGCTCCTTGATGACGCGCGGGTGCAGTTCGCCCGCGTGCCCGAAGAGGGTCTCCTCGCCGTTGACCATCACGTACAGCGCGGCGCAGCGGCCCGGGTGCCACGGCGCGTGCTGACCGGCGCGGACGGTGAGTTCGACACCGGCCTCACGGGCGATGGTGCGGGCTGCCTCGACGGAGTCGTCCCAGCCGGCCGGGCGGGCCTTGCCCCACCAGCC
>NZ_JBHVWF010000076.1:13387-37723 GCF_042882365.1 Streptomyces sp. NPDC058221
CCACCAGCCGGCCTGCTCGCGGGCGGCCGCGAGGACGACCGCGGCATGGCGCGGCTGACGCGGGAGCGCGGCGTCGAGCGACGCGATCTCTTCGTCGGACGGACGCCGGTCGACGGGCAGCCGGACGGGCTTCGTCTCCTGGCCGGTCGGCCTGAAGACGAGACCGGTCTCGAAGAGGGCCAGGTCGTGGCTGCCCCGGCCGTCGTTGCGCCGCAGTGCGCCGAGCAGGCCCGGCAGCAGCGTGGTGCGCAGCGACGGCTCCTCGTCGGAGAGCGGGTTGACGAGGCGGACGGTGCGGCGGCGGTCGTCGTCCGCGTCCAGGCCGAGCTGGTCGAGGACGGCCTCGCCGGTGAACGGGTAGTTCAGCGCCTCGACGTAGCCCGCGCCCGCGAGTGCCCGGCCGACGCGGCGGTGCAGCCGCTGGCGGTCGGTGAGCCCGCGGCCGGAGGGCGGCGTCGGGAGGGTGGACGGGAGGTTCTCGTAGCCCTCCAGCCGGATGACCTCTTCGGCCAGGTCGTTCGGCTCGTTCAGGTCGGGCCGCCAGGACGGCGCCGTGACGAGCAGCTCGTCCTGTCCGTAGACGTCGCAGCCGACCTCCTGGAGGCGGCGTACGACGGTCTCGCGGCCGTAACCGACGCCGGCCACCCTGTCCGGGTGGTCGGCCGGCATCGCGATGGTGCGCGGACCGGACGGGGCGGTCACCTCGGTGACGCCCGCCTCGGCCGTGCCGCCTGCGAGCAGCACCAGCAGGTCGACGGTGCGCTGCGCGGCTGCGGCGGCGGCCTCCGGGTCGACACCCCGCTCGAAGCGCTTGGACGCCTCGGAGGACAGCTTGTGGCGGCGCGCGGTGCGGGCGATCGAGATCGCGTCGAAGTGCGCGGCCTCGATGACGACCTCGGTGGTGCGGGCGCCTTCGTCGGCGTCCGCGATCTCCGTGTTGGCCCCGCCCATGACGCCCGCCAGACCGATCGGTCCTCGGTTGTCGGTGATGACGAGGTCGGCCGCGTCCAGGACGCGGACGGCGCCGTCGAGGGTGGTGAGCTTCTCGCCCTGCTCGGCGCGGCGCACCCCGATCGGGCCGTCGACACGGCTCCGGTCGTAGGCGTGCAGCGGCTGGCCCAGTTCGAGCATCACGTAGTTGCTGACGTCGACCGCGAGCGAGATCGGCCGCATCCCGGCCTTCTGGAGCCGGCGCTGCATCCAGATCGGGGAGCGGGTCTCGGGCTGCAGGCCGACCACGGTGCGCGCGGTGAAGCGGGAGCAGCCGATCGGGTCGGCGACCTCGACCGGGTAGCCGTAGGCGTTCGGTGCGGGCACGTCCAGGAGAGCCGGATCGCGCAGCGGCAGGCCGTAGGCGATGGCGGTCTCACGGGCGACGCCGCGCATCGACAGGCAGTAGCCGCGGTCGGGTGTGACGGCGATGTCGAGGACCTCGTCGACGAGTTCGAGCAGCTCGATCGCGTCGGTGCCGGACTCGTGCTCCGGCGGCAGCACGATGATGCCGTGGGTGCCGTCATCGCCCATGCCGAGCTCGTCGGTGGAGCAGATCATGCCGTGCGAGGTCTTGCCGTACGTCTTGCGCGCGGCGATCGCGAAGTCGCCGGGCAGCACGGCGCCGGGGAGGACCACGACGACCTTGTCGCCGACGGCGAAGTTACGGGCTCCGCAGACGATCTCCTGCGGCTCACCGGTGCCGTTGGCGGTGCCGACGTCCACCGTGCAGAAGCGGATGGGCTTCTTGAAGCCCTCCAGCTCCTCGATGGTGAGTACCTTGCCGACGACCAGCGGGCCCTTGAGGCCGGCGCCGATCTGCTCGACCGTCTCGACCTCCAGGCCGACGGCGACGAGCTTGGCCTGTACGTCACGGCCGGTCTCGGTGGCAGGCAGGTCGACGTACTCCCGCAGCCAGGAAAGCGGGACGCGCATCAGATCTCCATCCCGAAGGGCCGGGTGAACCGGACGTCGCCTTCGACCATGTCTCGCATGTCTTCTACGTTGTGGCGGAACATCAGCATCCGCTCGATGCCGAACCCGAAGGCGAATCCGCTGTACTTCCGGGGGTCGACGCCGCAGGCGATGAGCACCTTGGGGTTGACCATGCCGCAGCCGCCGAGCTCGATCCAGCCCTCGCTTCCGCAGGTGCGGCAGGGGCGGTCGGGGTTGCCGACGGACTCGCCGCGGCAGACGTAGCAGACCATGTCCATCTCGGCGGACGGCTCGGTGAACGGGAAGAAGTTCGGCCGCAGCCGGGTCTTCATGTCCGGTCCGAAGAGCGCCTGGACCATGTGGTCGAGGGTGCCCTTCAGATCGGCCATGGTGAGGCCCTCGTCCACGGCGAGCAGCTCGATCTGGTGGAAGACCGGGGTGTGCGTGGCGTCCAGCTCGTCGGTCCGGTAGACGCGGCCCGGGCAGACCACGTAGACGGGCGGCTCACGGTCGAGCAGCGTGCGGGCCTGGACCGGCGAGGTGTGGGTGCGCAGGACGACACCGGACTCGTCGTTCTTCGCGCCGTCGGCGCCCTCGACGAAGAAGGTGTCCTGCATCTGCCGGGCCGGGTGGTCGGGCACGAAGTTCAGGGCATCGAAGTTGAACCACTCGGCCTCGGCCTCGGGGCCCTCGGCCACCTCGTAGCCCATGGCCACGAAGACGTCGGCGACGCGCTCCATGATCGTCGTCAGCGGGTGGCGGGCGCCGGCCGGGGTGCGGTCGTACGGCAGTGTGACGTCCACCGCCTCCTCGACCAGGACCCGCGCGTCGCGCTCGGCCTCCAGCTCCGTCTGGCGGGCCGCGAGGGCCCTGCCCACGGCGGCGCGGGCCTGGCCCACGCGCTTGCCGGCCTCGGCCTTCGCCTGGGGCGGCAGCGCGCCGATCTCGCGGTTGGCGAGTGACAGGGGCGAGGTACCACCGGTGTGCGCGGTCTTCGCCTGGGCGAGCGCGTCGAGGTCGCCCGCGGCGGCGAAGGCGGCGAACGCCTCGTCCCGGATGCGCTCGATCTCTTCCGGTTTCAGTGCCTCGACCTCGACTGGGTCGTACGACTTGTTCGGTGCCGACATCTCTTCCCGTACTTCCGATTGGCTGGTACTGCGCTTACCGGGGGATACCCCCGGACCTCCGTGGCCCCGCTCGACGCCTGGAGGACACAAAGGTGCCAATGGTCGAGTCTAAGGGTCACAGGATGTGTGGGGCGCCCGTGGTCCGCTCAGGCCGCGCTACTTCAGGTAGGCCGGCGTGCTCACGGGCAGAATAAATCGGAACTCGGCACCGCCTCCGGGGCCGCGGCCGACCTTGATCGTGCCGCCGTGCGCCTCGACGATGCCCTTGACGATGTAGAGGCCCAGTCCGGTGCCACCGCGTTTGCTCCCCCGCCAGAAACGGGTGAAGACACGGCCCATCGACTCCTCGGGGATGCCGGGGCCTTCGTCGCTCACGGTGACCGCCGTTCCCTTCTCGTCGCTCTTCGCCGGTGCGGGTGCCACCTCGATGGTGACGGTTCCCTCGCCGTGGCGCACCGCGTTTTCCAGCAGGTTGCCCAGGACCTGGTCGACCTTGTCCGGGTCGGCCCAGACGGCGGGCAGCGGCTGGCAGGTGCGCACGAGGAAACGGTCCGGCGCCTGGCCGTTCGCGGTGAGCGCCTGGATGTGGCGCTCCACCGCGGCCGAGAGGTCGACGGGCTGGCGGCGCAGCTCCAGCCGTCCGGAGTCGATCCGGGAGATGTCCAGGAGCTCCGTGATCAGCCGGGTGACGCGGTTGGCGTCGGCGTAGACGGTCTCCAGCATCAGCCGTTTCTGGTCGTCCGTGAACCGCTCCCACTTGGCCAGCAGCGTGGCCGTGAAGCCCTTGACGGACGTCAGCGGCGAGCGCAGCTCGTGGGCGACGGTGGCGATCAGCTCGGCGTCGCTGCGCTCGCTGCGCCGCCGGGCCTCGGTGCCGCGCAGGCTGATCACCAGCCGGCGAAGGGGCCCGGTCGGGCTCTCGCGTACGTAGCGTGCGGAGACGAGCACCTCACGGCCGCCGGGCAGCAGCAGATTGCGTTCGGGCTGGCCGACCCGGGTGGCGAGGCCGCCGTAGGGATCGGTCAACTCCCACCAGCGGCGGCCCTTGAGGTCCTCCAGCGGCAGCACCTGCTCCAGCGGGCGGCCGATGGCGGTGGCCACAGGCACGGCGGTGATCCGTGCGGCGGCGGCGTTGAAGCAGGTCACGCGGCCGGTCCCGTCCGCGATGACGAGTCCGTCGGGCAGGTCGTCGGGGTCCAGTCCCTGGCCGGTGGGGCCGTCGTCCGGGACGGGCACACCGTCCGGGTCCGTGGCGGCGCGCACGACGGCCGCATGTGTCGCCTGCGGTCCGCTCATGCCGACAGCCATCTTCCCGTACCCCACCTCTCGAACCGGTGCAGTGGGCCCCCGAGTTCGTCACCCTACTAGTCGTCGGTGACGGAGCGACACCCTGCGTGGCCCTCCGTCCGGGGAGCGGCAGGCCGTGGCGGGTCAGCCGGCGCTGCGGCGCGGACGCTGGGCCCGCGCGGAGGCGTACAGGCAGACGGCGGCGGCGGTGGCGAGGTTGAGGCTCTCCGCCCTGCCGTGGATCGGCACCCGTACGACGGCGTCGGCCAGGGCCCGGGTCTCCTCCGGCAGGCCCCAGGCCTCGTTGCCGAAGACCCAGGCGGTGGGGCCGCCCATGGTGCCGGCGTCGAGCTCGTCGTCCAGGTCGTCCTCGCCCGCACCGTCGGCCGCGAGGATCCGTACGCCCGCGTCCCGCAGCCCCTGCACGGCCTGCTCGACGGGTACGCCGACGGCGACCGGCAGATGGAAGAGCGAACCGACGGACGCGCGCACGGACTTGGGGTTGTAGAGGTCCACGGAGGCATCGGTGAGGACGACGGCGTCGGCGCCCGCCGCGTCGGCGCAGCGCAGCACCGTACCGGCGTTCCCCGGGTCACGGACGTTGGCCAGGACGGCGACGAGCTTCGGCCGCCCGGCGAGGATCGACTCGAACGGTGAGTCGAGGAACCGGCAGACGCCGATCAGCCCCTGCGGGGTGACGGTCTGCGACACATCGGCGAGCACCTCGCTGTCGGCGAGGTGCACCCGGGCGCCCGCATCGAGGGCTGCGTCGATGATCGACTCGTACCGCTCGGCGGCCTCGGGGGTGGCGAACAGCTCGGTGAGGGTGGTCTCGCCGTCACTTCCGCAGTGGCCGGCGGCCTCGCGCACGGCCTGCGGCCCCTCGGCGATGAACCGGCGCTCCTTGCCGCGGAAGTTGCGCCTGGCCAGCCGCCGGGCGGCGGCGACCCGTGGTGATCGCGGGGAGATCAGTTCGGGGGTGCCCATGGTCGGCGGCGAGCCTCTCTGCGTACGAAGGTGCAGGTCGTGATGGGGTGCAACGCACCGGACCCGCAGACGGCGAGCGCCTGCGGGTCCGGTTCAAAACCAGGAAGTGCGGCCCTGAATCAGGCGGCCTTCGGGGCGTTGACGTCGCTCGGGAGGGCCTTCTGGGCAACCTCGACGAGGGCGGCGAACGCGTTGGCGTCGTTGACCGCGAGCTCGGCCAGGATCTTGCGGTCCACCTCGATGTTGGCGGCCTTCAGACCCTGGATGAGGCGGTTGTACGTCATGCCGTTCTGGCGGGCAGCGGCGTTGATGCGCTGGATCCACAGCTGACGGAAGTCGCCCTTGCGCTTCTTGCGGTCGTTGTAGTTGTAGACCAGGGAGTGGGTGACCTGCTCCTTGGCCTTGCGGTACAGGCGCGAGCGCTGGCCGCGGTAACCGCTGGCGGCCTCGAGAATTGCCCGGCGCTTCTTGTGGGCGTTGACTGCCCGCTTGACGCGTGCCACTTGTTAACTCCTTGTAGCGGGGCCGTGGTCGTACTCACACGGCCCGGAAACGAATTGGTCCCGGTCGGATCGAGGGCGCGCCCCCGGGTTCACCGGGAGCGGCGGCCTCACTTGCCGAGAAGCTTCTTGATCTTCTTGGCGTCGGCCGGAGCCACGACGACCGTGCCGGTCAGCGAGCGGGTCTTCTTGGACGACTTGTGCTCGAGAAGGTGGCGCTTGCCGGCCCTCTCGCGGAGCACCTTGCCGGAGCCGGTGATCTTGAAGCGCTTGCTGGCACCGCTGTGCGTCTTGTTCTTCGGCATCGCGCCGTTCTCTCCTCGTCAGTGGCGCCCCTCTCGGTGCTGGGCACCGGACTGCAGGGGCGTCAGATCTTGGTGGGATTCCGGGGGGACCCGGGGGCGCCTGGATGGCGGCCCCCGGAGGTCACGCCTCGGAAGGTGTCTCGGCCGGAGCCTCGGAGGACGCCTCGGCGGGAGCCTCGGCAGCCTCGTCCGCAGCCTCGGCGTCCGGGGTGTACCCCTGACGCTCCGCCTTGCGGGCGGCCTGGGCCTCGCGGGCCTCGGCCATGGCTTCGGTCTTCTTCTTGTGCGGGCCAAGAACCATGATCATGTTCCGGCCGTCCTGCTTCGGGTTGGACTCGATGAAGCCGAGTTCCTCCACGTCCGAAGCGAGACGCTGGAGCAGTCGGAAGCCCAGCTCGGGGCGGGACTGCTCACGACCACGGAACATGATCGTGATCTTGACCTTGTCGCCCTGCTTGAGGAACCGGACGACGTGACCCTTCTTGGTGTCATAGTCGTGCGGGTCGATCTTCGGCCGGAGCTTCATCTCCTTGATGACCGTGTGCGCCTGGTTCTTGCGCGCCTCACGGGCCTTCATGGCCGACTCGTACTTGAACTTCCCGTAGTCCATGAGCTTGCACACGGGCGGACGGGCGGTAGCCGCCACCTCGACCAGGTCGAGGTCGTACTCCTGTGCAAGTTCCAGGGCCTTGGCAAGCGGGACAATCCCGACCTGCTCGCCGCTGGGACCGACAAGTCGCACCTCGGGTACGCGAATCCGGTCGTTGATGCGGGGCTCGGCGCTGATGGATCCTCCTCGGTAGCACCACGCGGCCGCCTGGCGGACAGCCACGTAACGTCTGTTTCGACAGACCAACCGTTGCGGAGGCAAGAAAAATGCCCCGGACGGGACACAGGCGGGGCTCCTGAAAAACCGGAGCACCGTCGCGGTCAACCGCGGGGCGCATCGGGCGGCTCCATCGTCCGTACGGAACGATGGGCGCCACCTGACCGGTGACCCGCCGCCCTGGGGACGGTCAGGTGGGAGAATCGGAGCCTCCACTTGTGGGCCGGGCACATAGATGCCCAGCCGGTCGTTACACAAGGTTAGCAGTTCCACCGGGGTGGTGCGAACCTCGCGCACGGGGCGGTGACTGCCGAGGCCCGAGGTACGGCTCCCGGGGAAGGCGGCACCGGGCCGTGGGCCTATCGTATGGGGCATGAGTGACGCGACCCCCACCAGTGAATCCCCCGGCTTCGACGCAATGGCCCGCGACATCGCGGAGGTGCCGGCGGTCGAGGTGATCGTGACGGTCGCGGTGAACCTGATGAGCGCCGCCGCCGTGAAACTCGGACTGACCGAGGACGGCGACGCACACAAGGACCTCGACGAGGCCCGCAAGCTGGTCCACGCGCTCGCGGGCCTGCTGGACGCGAGCACCACCGAGATCAGCTCGTTCCACGCGGCTCCGCTGCGGGACGGCCTGAAGTCGCTCCAGCTGGCGTTCCGCGAGGCCTCCCTCGTGCCGGACGAGCCCGGCCAGGGCCCCGGCGAGAAGTACACCGGCCCGGTCTTCGGCTGAGCCGCACCGGCTTCCCCGTCCGGCAACGGTGAGCCCCCGCCCTTCCGGCGGGGGCTCACCGCGCGCGGGGCACGGATCAGGCAGGCGCGGTCTCCTCGTCCCGCCCGGAGACGGGGTGGGTCACCCGGTGGGCGAGCGCAGCGATCACTCCGCCGACGAGTGGCGCCACCAGGAACAGCCAGAGCTGGGAGAGTGCCGCACCGCCCGCGAAGATCGCCGGGCCCAGACTCCGCGCCGGGTTGACCGAGGTGCCGGTCAGCGGGATGCCGACCAGGTGGATCACCGCGAGCGACAGACCGATGGGCAGCCCGTCGAATCCGATGACGGCCACCTTGTGGGTCACCGCGAGCACGACGAAGACCAGCAGGAAGGTGAGCACCACCTCGGCGAGGAAGGCGCCGCCGAGGTTGATGTGCACGTCCGAGCGGTCCCCGTAGCCGTTGCTGCCGAACTTGCCGCTCGTCTTCAGTCCGGGCACCTGCTTGGCCAGCAGGAACAGCAGGGCGGCCCCGGCGATACCGCCGAGGAGCTGCGCGATCCAGTACGTCACCGCGGTGCGTACGTCGATCCGCCGCGCCGTCAGCATCCCCAGAGTGACCGCCGGGTTGAGATGGCAGCCGGAGATCGGGCCGAGTGCGTAGGCGAGGGCGAGAAGCACGAACCCGAAGGCCAGCGCGATGCCGACGGTCCCGATGTACTGGACACCGAGCACCGCTGATCCGACGGCGAAGAAAACCAGCAGGAGTGTGCCCAGGAACTCCGATGCCGCCATACGCGTCTGCATACAACCACCTCGCGAAGATCGTCCGCTTTCTTCGCAATTCTCCGACTCCGGGCGCCTTTGCGCGCGTTGGGCCGGTGGGGTGATCAGCGAGTGAACAGGGCGTCACCTGGTGTGTTCGCGTCGGCGGGGAGCAGCGCCAGATCGAGGCCGCGGACCAGCCGGGCCCGCAGGACGTCGTCGGCCGCCAGCGACTGCGCGACCCTGCGGGCCGCCGCGGCAGGGTCGGCGTCCGCCGCCAGGACCAGGGCGAGGGTGCCGTCCGCGCGGCCCGGACCGAGGTGGGCGCGGAGCACCGCGGGTTCGGCGGCGACGGCGTCCCGCACCGCCGAGGTGACGGCCGGGTCGTCCAGCGGGTCGGCGCTGGTACGGCCCTCGGCGAGGGCCAGCAGTGCGGAGCCGGTCACCTCGAAGGCCACAGGGCCGGCCAGGTCGAGCACCAGGGTGTCCGCCTTCTCGTGCACGGCGGCCTGCAGGGCCTGGTGCAGGGGTACGGCGACGGGGCGGGCCTGCGGGTCCCAGCGGGCCAGCGAGGCGGTGGAGGTGAAGGCGGGCAGGGCGCGGCGGTCACCGGCCTGGAGGGTGGGGACTGCCATATCGCTCGTCTTCTCCCGGCGCAGCCCCTCCGTGTCTTCCTCGACCTCGCCCAGGACGGCCACCACGGGCACCAGCAGACGGGCCCCCCGGAGCGCTTCGAGCACCGGGCCGACGGCCTTGCGGTTCTCGGCCCAGGCGGCCAGGGCCGAGGTGAGGGCGGGGTCGGCAGTGCCGTCGTCGTCGGAGTATCCGGAGTCCGGAATGTTCTTCTGCGCCACAGGGTGAGCGTAGTGCCTGGGCGTTCTCAGCCGGCCGACAGGTCGGGCTCAGCCGGTTCTCAGTCGCGGTTCCTAGTGTCCGGACCATGCCCCGTCACAGAATCCGCCGCTCCGCCCTGTCCGTGTCCGTGACGGCCACGGTCCTGCTGGCAGTCTCGGCCGCCGGGGGCGCGTATCTGACCGGCCGGTGGCCGGATCACGCACCCGCCGCCGTGGCTTCCGTATCGTCCGTGTCACCGGCCGCGACGGCGCCGGCCGCGGCGCGGACGAGCGAGGAGCCGGTGGTGGATCTCGATACGGAACTGGCCGGGGCCGTCGAGCCGCTGCTGACCGGTGCCGACGCGGCCACCCTGTCGGTGGCGGTGCTGGACAGCGGGAGCGGGGCGCGGGCGGTGTACGGCGGCGCGGATACGACGTACGACACCGCGAGCATCGTCAAGGTCGACATACTGGCGGCGCTGCTGCTCCGGGCCCAGGACGAGAAGCGTGAACTGACCGCCGGTGAACGCGGCCACGCGGTCGCGATGATCGAGAAGAGCGACAACGACTCCGCCACCGCGCTGCTGGCGGCGGTCGGCGGAGCCGCGGGGCTCGACGCGGCCAACGAGCGGTTCGGGCTCACCGCGACGACCGCCGCACACGCATGGGGGCTGACCCGGACGACCGCCGCCGATCAGCTGACCCTGCTGGCGGCCGTGTTCGGTACGGACACGGATACCGGGCTGAGCGCGGACTCCCGTACGTATCTGCGGGGGCTGATGGCCGGGGTCGAGGCCGACCAGCAGTGGGGCGTGTCGGCCGCGGGCAGTGGGTGGGCGCTCAAGAACGGCTGGATGCCGCGTACCGCCACCGGCCTGTGGAACATCAACAGCATCGGGCAGGTGAAGTTCGACGGGCACACGTATCTGGTGGCGGTGCTCTCGGGCGGCCAGCAGACCAAGGAGTCGGGGATCGCGCTCGTCGAGTCGGCCGCGAAGGCGGCGGTCGGGGTTCTGAAGGCCGCCGGCTGACGGGGCGTCCGCCCGTGTCCGCAGACCGCAGGGGCCTGCCCGGTCAGCGGCGGGGGCCGGCCGTCCGGCCGTTGCGGCCGCGCCAGAGGACCACGGCCAGCGCGAGCAGGACCGCCCCGAGGCCGCCCGCCGCCGGGGCGAGCCAGCCCGCGGGGTCGTCGTCCTTGCGGGGCTGGGTGGGCCCGGGGCCGAAGTACTGCTTGCGGTAGCCGGCCTCGGTGGACTCCGAGCGCAGGCCGTCGGGGCGGACCTTGCCCCCTGCCTTGATGGCCGCGGCCGGGTCGACGGTGCCGTAGCCCCGGGCGTCGTCACGGCCGCCCGAAGGGGAGCTGCGCGCGGTGTCCGTGAGGAGCTTCCTGATCTGCGCGGGCGGGAGACCGGGGTGGGCGGCACGGACCAGCGCGACCGCCCCGGAGACGAAGGCGGCAGCCGCCGATGTGCCCCACTCCACGTAGTACTGCCGGTCCGGCGCGGGCACGACGATGTCATCCCCGGGCGCGCTCACCGCGGCGTACCAGCGGCGGGTGGAGAACGACGCGTGCGTGCCGTACCGGTCGACGGCGGCGGCCGCGATGACCCCGGGGTAGGCGGCGGGGTACGAGATGTGGTCGCCCTTCTCGCCCCCGTTGCCGGACGACGCGACGACGACCGCGCCCTTCTTCAGCGCGTACTGGACGGCCGCGTCCTCGCCGGGCTCCGGATGAGCGGACTCGCTGTCGTCGCCGAGGGAGAGGTTGATGACGTCGGCGCCGTGGTCGGCCGCCCAGCGGATGCCGTCGGCGAGCGCCGTGCCCCGGGACTTGCGGGCCTTGGCACGGGACGGGTCGCTCGCCTCCAGGATGACCCGGACCGGGAGGATCTTCGCCTCCGGCGCGATGCCGAGCACCCCGTCGGCGTTCCCCGTGCCGTGGCCCCGGCCGGCGATGATGCCCGCCATCGCGGTGCCGTGCCGGGCCCACGACCGGTCGCCGCGTCCGGCTCCGAAACCGATCATGTCCTTGCCGGGCAGCACCTGGCCCGCCAGGTCGGGCAGGCTGCCGTCGACGCCGGTGTCGACCACGGCGACGGTGACCCCCTTGCCCCGGGTGGTTTTCCAGGCCTTGTCGGTGTGGAGCGCGTCCAGGCCCCACTGCTGGGCCCGGATGGTGTCCGCGTGGGCCGGTGAGGCGGGCAGCAACGCGAACGCGGTGGCGGCGCAGACCGCGCCGATGATGCGGCGGTGGCGGGCGTGGCGGGTCAATCCGGTCACTCCGGCTTCTCCGTGAGGTCGGTGACGGTCCTGCGCAGACCGCGCTCGACCCGGTCGGCCAGCCCCTTGGCCTCGTGGCCCAGCCCGGCCTGGGCGGCGACGGTCGTCGCGTTCGCCGCCATCGCCTCGGCGGCCGGCTGCGGCGTGCTGACCGTCCGCCCGTCGGCGAAGCCGGAGACCGCGAACACGACGACAGGCACCTCGGTCAGGACGTGCACCGTCCAGCTGGCGCGCTGCTTGTCGCCGAACCCGGCGGCGGCGGTGTCCTTGACGGCGTACGCCCGGGGCATCAGGTCGGCGCGCCCGTCGAGGTGCTGATCGGTGAACCGGGTGCTCAGTGCCCGCATGGCATCGGTATCGCCCTCGGTGAAGAGCAGTCCGACCGTCGTGACGCTGCTGGAGGTCGCGTCCCGGTACGTGGCGCGCAGCAGGCGGGTGCAGCCGGCCGGGCGGAGCGTCTTGAGCAGCAGCGGGTCGAGGGCGGCCGCGCAGCCGCTGTCCGGGGCGGCGGCGAGCCTGGTCCAGGTCCGGTCGGCGCTGCCCGGTCCCGCGCCCTCCCCTTTGAGGGTGCGCGGGAAGAGGGTGTCGACGGGCACGCTGTGCCAGGCGGCACGGCCCTCGGTGTAGGTGCTGTGGGCCGCCGGGTCGGCCGATGAGTCGCTGATGAACCAGCTGCCGGTGGCCGCCCCGCCGATCAGCCCGAGCCCGAGCACCACGCAGACGGCGGCGGCCGCGGCCCTGAAGGGGTGCCGGGCGCGCACGGGGCGGAGCCTGGTGGTGGTCTCGGCCGGCGTCTCGGCCGGAGCGTGGTGATGCGGTGGCCGGGGGCCGTGCGGTGCGGCGGAGCCGCCGGGCCGCGGGGGCTGCGTGCCGAGGTCCACGGCGCCGACCGGGCGGCGCCGGGTGGCCGCGGGCGGCGTGGCGGGGCGCGGCGGGTACGCCGGGGCGGCAGGGGGCCCGGCCGGGCGCGGCGGGGCCGGTGGCACGGGGCGGAGACCGGCGGTCGCCTCGACGGACGGCGTCTGCGCCGGGGGCATGTCCGCGGGGCGCGCCTCCGGGCGGGCTGCCTCCCCGCGGGAGGTCTCGCCGTCGGCCGTCTCTCCGCCAACGGCCTCCGCCCGGGCTGTCCCCGCCGGGGACGGCTGCTCGGCGGACATGTCCGCCAGGGAGGGTCTCGCGGTGGGGGGCCCGGCGGTCGGCGGCGCTGTGGGCGGCCCATCGGACGCGGGCCTGCGCGGGGCGGGGGTGGTCTGCCCGGGCGGGCCGACGGGGGCCGTGGCGGGCGGCGGAGGGGCGGTCGCGCGGCTGTCCGGCGGGGTGGTCGGGCGTGGCGGGACAGGAGCGCGTTGCGCCTCGGTACTCATCCGCCCCCCTGGTCCGTTCCGTACCGCACGCGGATCGCGGCCGTGTTCAGGCAGGTTGCTCCCCGTGTGAGCGTCACTCTACGGGCTGGGGCGCCCCTGGCGGGAGCAGGCCGGCGCGCCTCGGGCGATCTGCGCAGATCATCCCCCTACCCAGCGGTACAGGTGTCTGGCAAGCTGCGGCCATGACTGCCCGCGCCACTGACCGGACCCGCTACAACCGGGCCACCGCACACCTCGATGCACCGATCGCCGTAGTCGATCTGGAGGCCTTCGACGCCAATGCCGACGACCTGGTCCGCCGCGCGGCCGGGAAGCCGATCCGGGTGGCGAGCAAATCGGTGCGCTGCCGCGCCCTGCTGGAGCGGGTGCTCGCGAGGCCCGGGTTCGCCGGGATCATGTCGTTCACGCTGGCGGAGTCGCTGTGGCTGGCGCGGGCGGGCTTCGAGGACGTATTGCTGGCCTACCCCTCGGCCGACCGGTCGGCGTTCGCGGAGCTGGCCGCCGACCCGAAGCTGGCCGCCGCCGTGACGGTGATGGTGGACGACCACGCGCAACTGGAGCTGATCGACGCGGCGCGCGCCGGCGGCACCGAGGAGATCCGGGTCTGTCTGGAGCTGGACACCTCGCTGCGGCTGCTCGGCGGCAGGGTCAGGATCGGGGCGCTGCGTTCGCCGCTGCGATCCGCCGCCCAACTGGCCGAGCTGGCACGGTCCGTGGCCCGCCGTCCCGGCTTCCGGCTGGTGGGACTGATGGCGTACGAGGGCCATATCGCCGGGGTCGGCGACTCGGTCGCGGGGCGACCGCTGCGCTCCCGGGCGATCCGGCTGATGCAGGCCACGGGCCGCAGGGAGCTGGCGGCCCGGCGGGCCGAGGTGGTGCGGGCCGTCCGGGCCGTGGCGCCGGACCTGGAGTTCGTGAACGGCGGCGGCACCGGCAGTGTGCAGCACACCGCCGCGGAGCCCGCGGTGACGGAGATCGCGGCCGGTTCGGGGCTCTACGTTCCGCGGCTGTTCGACAACTACACCTCGTTCAGCGCCCGTCCGGCCGCCCTGTTCGCACAGCCCGTGGTGCGCCGGCCCGGGGTGGGGGTGGTGACGGTCCTCGGTGGCGGCTACCCGGCGTCCGGTGCGGCCGGTGCGGACCGGCTGCCGGTCCCGTATCTGCCGGAGGGGCTGCGCTACGACCCGCAGGAGGGGCCCGGCGAGGTGCAGACTCCGCTGCTCGGCGCCCCGGCCGACGATCTGCTGATCGGCGACAAGGTGTGGTTCCGGCACGCGAAGGCCGGTGAGCTGTGCGAGAGGTTCGACGAGCTGCAGCTGATCGAGGGCGACCGGGTGACGGCGACCGTGCCGACGTACCGGGGCGAGGGCCGCACCTTCCTCTGAGCTCCCCCACCGTCGAGGCGCGGCCGAGCGGGCCGGGTCAGGGGGCGACGGAGCTGCCGACGCCGCCGCTCGTCTCGCTGTCGCCGATCGGCCGGATGCCCTTGGTGAGGGTGTCCATGAGGGAGAGCGGGGGCCCGCCGCGGCCGGCGTCGAAGGCGTAGCGCACGACGACGAGCGATTCGCTGCCGACGGTCGAGGGGAAGACGAGCGACTGCACGTAGCCGCCGGGGCCCTTGCCGGTGACGACCTTCCAGCGCACCTGGTATCCGGTGCGTCCCGCCACGCTCACCGGGGCGGCGGCGATCTGCTGATGGGACGTGATGCCGCCGTGGATGCGCGTGCCGACGGGGTTCTTCTCGTACGCGGCCTCCGCGGCGGCGGCGATGTCGTCCTTGGCGAGTTTCTCGGCGGAGCCTGCTTCGCCGCCGTTCGGGGTCCGGGTGGTCACCGTGCCGTGGTAGCAGAAGTCGGAGGAGCTGCCGGGGCAGCTGTAGGAGCCGGTGGTACGCATCGTGAGCATCTTGTTCACCGTGCTGTCGGGCTCCTCCCAGCCGTCGGGGATCGGCAGGGTGATGCCGTTGAGCTGGTCAACCAGCACCGAGGGGCCGTCCTCGTCCGCCGAGGCGTCCGGTGCGGGGCTGTCGCCCGGGGCGCCGTCGGTGCCGGTGTTCGCGGGCGCCGGTGCGGAACTGCTGGGACCGGCCGCCGGTGGCGTTCCCCCGTCGTCCCTGCCGAGCAGTACGGCCGCGGTCACGGCAGCGCCGACGACCAGCGCACCGGTCACCACGAGAGCGATGATCCTGCCGCGTCCGCCGCCGCTCCCCCGGCCCGGCCCGGCGGGATGCCCGGGCTGCGCGGGAGCGAACTGGTGCGTCGCGGGAGCATACGGGCGGGTGTGGGCGGTCCAGGCCGTGCCGTCCCACCACCGCTCGTTGCCCGGTGCGGCCGTGTCCGGATACCAGCCGGGCGGTGTCGCGTTGCTCATGGCCCCACTCTAGGTTCCGGCCCTGGTCCACCTCCCTAGAGGGGCGTGACATAGGCCCCGGAGATCCCGCCGTCGACCAGGAAGTCGGTGGCGTTGACGAAGGAGGAGTCGTCGCTCGCCAGGAAGGCGACGGCTGCCGCGATCTCGGTCGCCTCGGCGAACCGGCCGAGCGGGATGTGCACCAGCCTGCGGGCCGCGCGCTCCGGGTCCTTGGCGAACAGCTCCTGGAGCAGCGGGGTGTTGACAGGCCCCGGGCACAGCGCGTTGACCCGGATCCCCTCGCGGGCGAACTGGACGCCCAGCTCGCGCGACATCGCGAGCACTCCGCCCTTGGAGGCGGTGTAGGAGATCTGGGAGGTGGCCGCTCCCATCCTGGCGACGAACGAGGCGGTGTTGATGATGGAGCCGCGGCCCTGGCGCCGCATGTAGGGCAGGGCCGCCTTGCAGCACAGGTAGACGGAGGTGAGGTTGACGTCCTGGACGCGTTTCCACGCCTCAAGACCCGTGGTGAGGATCGAGTCGTCGTCGGGCGGCGAGATACCGGCGTTGTTGAAGGCGATGTCGACGGATCCGTAGGTGTCGTCCGCGGCCGCGAACAGCGCCTCGACCTGTGCGGCGTCGGTGACGTCGACCCGTACGAAGGTGCCGCCGACGGCTTCGGCGGCCGCTTTGCCCGCGGTCTCGTCGATGTCGCCGCAGACCACGTGCGCGCCCTCGGAGGCGAGCCGGTGGGCGGTGGCGAGGCCGATGCCGCTGCCGGCGCCGGTGATGACGGCGGTGCGGCCGACGAGGCGGCGGCAGATGTTCCCGTTCTCCGTGGTCATACCGTTCAGGCCTCCGTACTGAGGAAGACGTTCTTGGTTTCGGTGAAGGCTGCCAGGGCGTCGGGGCCGAGCTCCCGGCCGAGGCCGGACTGCTTGAACCCGCCGAACGGGGTCCAGTAGCGGACCGCGGAGTGGGAGTTGACCGAGAGGTTCCCGGCCCGGACCGCCTGCGAGACGCGCAGCGCGCGCCCCACGTCCCGGGTCCAGAGGGAGCCCGCGAGGCCGTACTGCGTCGCGTTGGCGAGCCGGACGGCGTCCGCCTCGTCCTCGAAGGGCAGCACGACCGCGACCGGCCCGAACACCTCCTCGGTGGCGACGGGTGAGTCCGCGGCCGCGCCGGTGAGGACGGTCGGCGGGAACCAGAAGCCGGCGCCCCCGGGGGCACTGCCCCGGATCGCGGTCGCTCCCTCGGGGACGTAGCCCCGCACCCGGTCCAGCTGGGTGCGCGAGATGAGCGGGCCCATCTGTGTCTTCTCGTCGGACGGATCGCCCACCACGACGGCGGCGACGGCCGGGGCGAGCAGTTCCAGGAAGCGGTCGTACGCGGAGCGCTGGACGAGGATCCGGGTACGGGCGCAGCAGTCCTGGCCGGCGTTGTCGAGGAAGGACATGGGGGCGGCTGCCGCGGCGGCTTCGATGTCGGCGTCGTCGAAGACGATGTTGGGGCTCTTGCCGCCGAGTTCGAGGGTGATCCGCTTCACGTGGCGGGCGCACTTGGCCATGATCTGTCTGCCGACCCGGGAGGATCCGGTGAAGACGATCTTGGCGATGTCCGGATGCTCGACCAGGGCGTTGCCCGCTTCGTCACCGGCGCCGGGCAGCACCTGGAAGAGGTGTTCGGGCAGGCCGGCCTCCAGGGCGAGGCCGGCGAGCCTGAGCGCGGTCAGCGGAGTGGTCTCGGCGGGCTTGAGGATGACGGCGTTGCCTGCCGCGAGGGCGGGGGCGAGTCCCCAGGCGGAGATCGGCATGGGGAAGTTCCAGGGTGCGATCACCCCGATGACGCCGAGGGGTTCGAGCAGGGTGATGTCGATGCCGCCGGGCACGGGGATCTGCCGGCCGCTCAGCCGCTCCACTCCCCCGGCGGCGAAGTCGAGCAGGTCGCGGACGTTGCCCGCCTCCCAGCGGGCATTGCCGATGGTGTGGCCGGCCTCGCGAACCTCCAGCCGGGCCAGCTCCTCGGTCCGGCCGTCGACCGCCGCGGCGAAGCGGCGCAGCAGCCGGGCCCGGTCGGCGGGCGCGAGTGCCGCCCAGGTCTGCTGGGCGGCTGCGGCGCGGGTGACGGCGGCGTCCACCTCGGCCGCGGTGGTGGCGGGGACGGTGGCGACGAGCTCCTCGGTCGCCGGGTTCAGTACGTGGTGCTCACGGGTCAAGGAATTCCTCACAGCCGTTCGAAGGAGCGCTTGATTTCCCAGTCGGTCACGGCCGCGTCGAAGGCTTCGAGCTCGACGCGTGCCATGTTGGCGTAATGGGCGACGACCTCGGCGCCGAAGGCCGCTTCGGCGATCTCGCTGTGCTCCCAGAGCCCGGCGGCCTCGCGCAGGGTGGTGGGGACCTGGTCGTACGCGGCGGTGTAGGCGTTTCCCGTGCAGGGCTCGGGGAGTTCGAGACCGTGCTCGATGCCGTACAGACCCGCGGCGACAAGCCCGGCGACGGCGAGATACGGGTTGACGTCACCGCCCGGGAGACGGTTCTCGAAGCGCAGCGACTGGCCGTGGCCGACGACGCGGAGCGCACAGGTGCGGTTGTCGTCGCCCCAGGCGACGGCCGTCGGGGCGAAGGAGCCGGGCTGGAAGCGTTTGTAGGAGTTGATGTTCGGCGCGTAGAGGAGCGAGAAGTCGCGCAGGGCCGCGAGCTGTCCGGCGAGGAAGTGCCGCATCACCGGGGACATGCCTCCGGCCCCGTCCGCCATGACGCTGCGTCCGGGGTCGTCGGTGGAGCGGAGGGAGAGGTGGATGTGGCAGGAGTTGCCCTCGCGCTCGTTGAACTTGGCCATGAAGGTGAGCGCGACGCCTTCCTGCGCGGCGATCTCCTTGGCGCCCGTCTTGTAGACGGCGTGCTGGTCGCAGGTGACCAGGGCCTCGTCGTAGCGGAACACGATCTCGTGCTGGCCGGGGTTGCACTCGCCCTTGGCGGACTCGACGGTCAGGCCCGCGCCCGCCATCTCGTTGCGGATGCGGCGCAGCAGGGGTTCGATGCGGCCGGTGCCGAGGACGGAGTAGTCAATGTTGTACTGGTTGGCCGGGGTGAGGCCGCGGTAGCCGCGGTCCCAGGCCTGTTCGTAGGTGTCCTTGAAGACGATGAATTCGAGTTCGGTGCCGGCGTGGGCCGTGTAGCCGTGCCCGGCGAGCCGGTCCAGCTGGCGGCGCAGGATCTGGCGGGGCGCGGCGACCACGGGTGAGCCGTCGCTCCAGGCGAGGTCGGCGGTGACCATCGCGGTGCCGTCGTGCCAGGGCACCCGGCGCAGGGTGGTGAGGTCGGGGTGCATGGCGAAGTCGCCGTAGCCGCGTTCCCAGGAGGACATGGCGTAGCCGTCGACGGTGTTCATGTCGGTGTCGACGGCGAGCAGGTAGTTGCAGCCCTCGGTGCCGTGCGGCACGACCTCGTCGAGGAAGAAGCCGGCGGCGAAGCGTTTGCCCTGGAGCCGCCCCTGAAGGTCGGGGAAGGCCAGGACCACGGTGTCGATCTCACCGCTGTCGACGAGGAGGCGGAGTTCCTCGACGGCGAGCGGGGCTGTTCGGTCGGACACGGATGGATCCTCTCCTCGCGGGCCGACAGATGATCCAAACCTATGGGCAGGGCAAGGGATTTGGATACGGTGCCGATGCGTTCCGCGTGCCGTCCGAGAGGGAGATCCGATGAACCGTCCGCTGATCGGGATCAGTACGTACCTGGTGGAATCGGCGACCTGGGGCGTCTGGGACCTGCCCGCCACTCTGCTGCCCGCCGGTTACAGCCGGCTGGTCCGTGAGGCGGGCGGTCTCGCCGTGCTGCTGCCGCCCGACTCCCCGGATCTGGCGGCGCCGGTGGTGGCGCGGCTGGACGCGGTGGTGGTCGCGGGCGGGCCCGATGTGGATCCGGCGCGGTACGGGGCCGGACGTGACCCGCGGACCGGGCCGCCCGCGCCGGAGCGGGACGGCTGGGAGGCGGCGCTGATCGGGGCGGCGCTGGAGTCCGGCACCCCGCTGCTCGGCATCTGCCGGGGGATGCAGCTGCTGAACGTGGCCCTCGGGGGCACGCTGACGCAGCATCTGGACGGGCACACCGGCCCTGACGGCGCGACCGGCGTGTTCGGCTCCCATCCGGTGACGCCGGTGCCGGGGACCCGGTACGCCTCCGTGGTGCCCGGTGACTGTGCCGTGCCCACCTACCACCACCAGTCCGTGGACCGGCTCGGCGCGGGCCTGGTGGCCTCCGCGCACGCGGCGGACGGCACGGTGGAGGCGGTCGAGCGGCCGGGCCCCGGCTGGGTCCTCGGGGTGCAGTGGCATCCGGAGATGGGTGACGACGTACGGGTGATGCGGGCGCTGGTGGCGGCCGCGGCGGACGGCGCTCAGGGAAGCCGCTGACCTGGCCGGTCCAGGGCGGCCGCGCTACTCGCCGAGTCCGCGCCTCGGCCGGTCCGGGCGGCCGCTCTACTCCCCGAGCCGGTGCCTCAGCCAGTCCAGGGCGGCCGCACCCTGGGCGGCCTGGAACGGCCGCAGGGTCGGCAGTCCTGGCGGGTCGGGATGCAGCGAGTGCGCCACGAAGTAGCCGGTCAGGGCGGCGAGCACGGCGGTGACTCCGGCGGGGTCGGCATCCCGTCCGAGCGGGTGGGCGGTGAAGAGCGCCTCGGGGTCGGGGCCGCCCTGGGCCGCGACGCACGGCAGCATGGCCAGCAGGTCGAACCAGGGCGCGGCGCGCACCGCGTGGGGCCAGTCGACGAAGACGACCCGGTCCTCGGTGAGCAGGATGTTGTCGGCACGCAGATCGCCGTGGGCGAGGCTGTCGCCCGTGGCGGGTTCCGCCCAGCCGGACTCCAGGTCCGCGAGTGCGCCGAGACGGCGTGCCGCCCAGGCGTCGAGACGGTCGTCGCCGGACGCCGTGTGCAGGGTCCGCCAGCCGGTGAACATCGTGGTCTTGCGCTCGGCGACCGGGGGTGCGTCGACCGGGGCCGGCGTGAGGATCCGGGCGAGATCGCCTACGGCCGCCAGGACGTGGTCCAGTTCGGCCGGGTCCCAGGGGACACGTGGCTGGCGGCCTTCGATGTCCTCCAGGACGAGGGCGACGCATGTGCCGTCGTCGTACGAGCCGAGCAGCCGGGGTACCGGTGCGTGCGCGGGCAGAGCAGCGCTGTGCCGGATCTCGGCGCGGTGCAGCCCGGGGCTGTCGGGGTTCACCTCGGCGCTGACGGCCTTGACGAAGGCCCGGGAGCCGTTTGCCAGCTGGACACGGGCAGCGACCCCGGGCGAGAACCCACCGCTCTGGGTACGGGCCTCTACGACGGGTGCGCCGAGGATGTCCTCGACGGCGCTGCGTACGCCGGCGGGCAGGTCGCTCCAGTGGTGGCGGAGCCCTGTGGCGGGCGGTGCGGTGGCGGTCATCCACGCATCCTTCCGCTCAGCCGGCGTACGGGCCAGCGGTTTTGTGCGGGCCCGATCCACTGTCACCCGTCGGACGGTCCCGACCGGGTCAGGGAGAGCAGGTCGCGGGCCGGTCCTGTGGGGCGGTGTCCCGACGGCCAGACCGCGCGCAGCTGGCGTCGCAGCCGGACCCCGGCGATCGGGACCTTGACCAGGCGCCGGGACGACAGTTCCTCGCCGAGGGCCAGTTCGCTCAGCACGCACGGCCCCGCACCGCTCTCGGCCGCCCCCTTCACCGCGGTGGTCGAGGAGAGTTCCAGGAGGGGCTGGGCCAGTCCGCCGTGGACGGCGAGGGCGGCGTCCAGCACCTGGCGGGTGCCGGAGCCGTGCTCGCGCAGGATCAGCGGGGTCGCGGCGAGTTCCTGCGGGGTGAGCGGGGTGCGGCGGCGGGCCCAGGCGTGGGACGGGGCGACCACGACGACCAGCCGGTCATGGGCGATGACGGTGCCGTCGAGGCCTTCGGGTACCGAGAGTCCCTCGACGAAGCCCAGGTCCGCCTCGCCGGTCAGCAGCCGTTGGGCGACCGCTGCCGAGTTGCCGGCGAGCAGTGAGACGGCGGTGTCGGGGCGTTCCCCGCGCAGGGCGATCAGCCAGCCCGGGAGCAGGTACTCGGCGATGGTCATGGAGGCGGCGACCCGTAGCCGGGAGTCGCGCCGGTCCCGCAGTGCCTGGGCGCCCGCGTCGAACGCCTCGGCGGCCTCGACGACCCGGCGCGCCCAGTCCGTGACGAGTGCGCCGGAGTCGGTGAGCCGGGAGCCGCGGGGCGAGCGGTCGAGCAGGGCGAGGCCGAGCAGGCGCTCCATCGACCGGATGCGGCTGCTGGCGGCGGGCTGGGAGATGCCGACGTCACGTGCGGCCCGCCCGAGGCTGCCGTGCCGGGCGACGGCGAGCAGCAGCTCCAGCGCACCCAGATCAGGCACCCGGTGGGACAGAGGTGCAGGCACATCGCTGGTCATAAGTCCACCTTATGACCTCATAGGGAGGGACTCCCTGGTGGGGTGCGGCCCCCGGTCCGAGAATCGTGGCATGGCCATCTTTCCGCAGACCCGCCCCGCCTTCCCGTACTCCGGCACCGTCCGGCGCCCGGCACTGCGGTACTTCGGCCCCAACTGGTACGCGAGTGTCATGGGCACCGCGATCGTCGCGAGTGCGGGCGCCGCCCTGCCGGTGCACGTCCCCGGACTGCGGACGGTCTGCGCACTGGTGTGGGTACTGGCCGCGCTGATGCTCGCCGCCGTTCTCTCGGCCCGCGCCGGGCACTGGGCCTCGCACCGCGACCAGGCCCGGACCCATCTCCTGGACCCGGCTGTCGCCCCGTTCTACGGCTGTCTCTCGATGGCGCTGCTGGCCGTCGGCGGTTCCGGGATGGTGGTGGGCAAGGACGTGATCGGGCATCAGGCAGCCCTGGTCCTGGATGTGGTGCTGTACGGCGCGGGCACCCTGACCGGGCTGGCCGCCGCGGTCGCGATCCCGTATCTGATGATGGTGCGCCACCGTCCGGAGCCGGGGACGGCGTCCCCGTTGTGGCTGCTGCCCGTGGTGGCACCCATGGTCTCCGCGGCTCTCGGTCCGCTGCTGGTGCCGGAGCTGCCGGCGGGCCAGTGGCGGGAGGCGCTGCTGCTGGCCTGCTACGCGATGTTCGGGCTGAGCCTGCTGGCGACGCTGGTGATGCTGCCGCTGGTCTTCGCCCGGCTGGTCCACCAGGGACCGCTGCCGCTCGTACTGACTCCCACGCTGTTCCTGGTGCTCGGCCCGCTGGGCCAGTCGACGACCGCGGTCAACGCGCTCGCCGACGTGGCGCCGGGGGCGATCCGGGCCCCGTACGCCGCCGCGCTGGGCGCCTTCGCCGTGCTGTACGGCGTGCCGGTGATGGGGTTCGCGCTGATGTGGCTGGCCCTGTCCGGCGCCATGGTGGTGCGGGCACTGCGGGGCGGGATGACGTTCTCCATGACGTGGTGGGGCTTCACCTTCCCCGTCGGTACGTGTGTCACGGGCGCAGCGGGCCTGGCCCGGCACACCGGTCTGACCGCGTTCGAATGGCTGGCCGTCGCGCTCTACGTGCTGCTGGTGGCGGCCTGGGCGGTGGCCGGTGTCCGCACGGTGCGTGGGCTGCTCAGCGGAGCGCTGCTCGCAGCGCCGCAGGGGCCCGCACCAGCGACGGCCCGTACCACGTGAGATACCGCCCGTCGACGAGTGCGGAGGCCAGCCCGGGAAAGGCCTCGGGCCCGTCGGCCGCCGTGAACCGGTAGGGCTCGTCGGGCAGCACCACCAGATCGGCGCCGGCCGCGTTGAGCTCCTCGGCCGGGATGCGCGGGTAGCGCTCGGCGTGGTCCGCGTAGACGTTGGTCACGCCGAGCCTGGCCAGCAGGTCTCCGGCGAAGGTGTCGCGGCCCAGGACCATCCAGGGCCTGCGCCAGACCGGGACGACCGCGCGGCGTGGTGCGCCCGGCTGCGGGAGGGCCGCCCAGGCGGCCTCGGCCTCGTCGAGCCAGCGGGGCCTGGGCAGCCCGCAGCCGGCGGCCAGGACCCGGTCCAGCTCGGCGAACGCCTCATCGAGGGTCCGGACGGTGGTGACCAGTACCTCGGTCCCCGCGGCCCGGAGTGCGGCGAGGTCGGGTTCCCGGTTCTCCTCCTCGTTGGCCACGACGAGGTCGGGGCGCAGGGCGAGGATCGCCGGCACATCGGGATTCTTCGTACCCCCGATCCGGTCGGCTTCCAGTCCGGCGGGGTGGGTGCACCAGTCGGTGACGCCGACGAGCAGCCCGGGGCCGCTCTCGGCGACGGCCTCGGTGAGCGAGGGGACGAGGGAGACGACCCGCACGGCTGTTACCTCCTGAGGACGTGAGCCCTGCGCCTCAGCGGCGCGGGTCGAACGTCGCGTCGACGTGCTCGGCCACCGCGACGAACAGCAGCCGGGTCCCGGGGACCGTGGCCCGCCAGCGGTGGCGCACCCCGCCCGAGAGGAACAGCGTGTCCCCGCGCTCCAGCCGGTACGCCTGTCCCTCGGCCTCCACCTCGGCGGCGCCCTCCGCGACGTACATCACCTCGTCGTTGCGGTGCTGGAACTCGCGGCCCAGATCGAGCTCGCCGGTGAATTCCAGGGCGCTGAGCTGGTGGCGTCCGCGCACCACCCGGCGCACCCCGTCCCCGTCGTCCTGCCCGCCGCGCACCACGTCGACGGCGCGTGCCGAGTCGGCTGCGGCCCGCAGCCGGGCGGTGGTGGTCTCCAGCGCGTCGGCGACCCGGTCCAGTGACCGGGGGCTGGGTCTGGCCCGTTCGTTCTCGATCTGGCTGAGGAACGGAACGGAGAGACCGCTGCGCGTCGCGACCGCGGCCAGCGTGAGTCCCAGGGATCTGCGCTGTCGGCGGACCGCGGCGCCCACTCGGAGTGTTTCCTTGTCGTCCATGTCCGGCTCCCTCCCGACTCCCCATCCTTCCGGCTGCCAGCACCTTACGCACACCGTTGGCGAAGGACGGCCCGTAAAGCAAGGTCCGGACAGCCCGGAAGGGGTGGGGCCCGGCCACCGCGGGGGCCACCCCCACGGGGGGCCGGGCCCCGGGGGGGGGGGCGGGGGGGGGTTGGGTCGGGTGGCATGTTTGGGGGGTGTCC
>NZ_JBHVWF010000077.1:0-37586 GCF_042882365.1 Streptomyces sp. NPDC058221
TGAGGTGACGGATGGTGGAGCAGCCCGCTGGCGGCGCCGCGTCGGCCGATGCGGCCGACGACGCCGTGGAGGCGCTCGACCGCCCGCTGCCCGAAGGCGTGCGGCGCCGGGTCGTGGCGCTGGTCTCGGACGCGTTCGGTGGGCTCACGGTCACCGAACTCCCGGCTCAGCTCAGACAGTACGCCCGTTTCACGCCGAGCCGGCGTGCCAAGTTCGCGGGGAACGCGATGGCGGCCGCCCTGGAGAGCGACGCGCCGTTCCGCCGGCGGATCGGTGAACGGCTGCGGGAGACCCAGTCGGAGCTGAGCGCCGCCCTGGAGGCCGGTTCGCCGCCCGCCGCCGCCGATCCCGTCGACGTGGCCGCCGCGGCCTATGTGCTGCGCCCGGCCGGCTGGGTGAAACTCCTCGCCGCCGCGGGCGAGGAGGCCGAGCGGGCGGACGCGGAGCGGGCCGACGACGAGAGCCGGCGCGAACTGGAACGGCTGCGCGAGGAGCTGGTCCAGGCGCGGGCGCACACCAAGAGCGAGACCGAACGGCTCCGCGGCGACCTGGACACGGCCCGCAAGGAGACCGAGTCGCTCCAGCGCAAACTGCGCAGCGCGGCCAACGAGGTGAAGCGCGGCGAGGCGGCGCTGCGCCGGGGCAGGGCCGAGAGCGATGCCGTCCGGGCCGAGGCGGCCGCCCAGGTGTCCGCGGCGGAGAGCGAGACCCGGAGGCTGCGGGCTCGGCTCGGCGAGGCGGAGGCCTCCGTCGAGGCGGGGCGCCGGGCGGCCCGTGAGGGACGCTCGGTCGAGGACATGCGGCTGCGGCTGCTGCTCGACACGGTGCTCGAAGCGGCCGGAGGGCTGCGGCGCGAACTGGCGCTGCCCCCCTCCTCGATGCGGCCGGCGGACAGCGTCGACGCTGTCGAGCCGGGCCGGATGTCGCCCAAGGACATTGCCGCCCGGGCCCTTTCGGAGACCGATCCGGCCCTGCTGGACCAACTGCTGGCGCTGCCACAGGCGCATCTGATCGTGGACGGCTACAACGTCACCAAGACCGGCTATCCGCAGATGCCGCTGGAGAAGCAGCGGCTGCGGCTGCTGGGCGGCCTGGCGATGCTCGCCGCCCAGACGGGCGCCGAGATGACCTGTGTCTTCGACGGGGCCGAACTGGCCGCCCCGGTACTGCTCGCGCCGCCGCGCGGCGTCCGGGTGCTGTTCAGCAAGGCGGGAGTCACGGCGGACGAGCTCATCCGCCAGCTGGCACGCGCCGAACCGACCGGACGGCCCGTCGTGGTGGTCTCCACCGACCGCGAGGTGGCCGACGGAGTGGCGAAGGCAGGGGCCAGGCCCGTTGCGTCCGCCTTGCTCCTGAAGCGGCTTTCGCGCGTTTAGCGAGACATGGTGCGGTGTGCCGGAATTCCTGGAACGGTCCGTCAGATCGCCGCTACGCGCAGTGTGGTGTGGGTAAAGAAGTACCCCCTGTGACGAGATATTTCCTGTGAGGATTTGAACTGATCACAGGATGGTCACTAGGGTCAGGCCTCGAACCTTCGCACGGTTGATCACCCATCCGGGGTGACAGTGAAGGAACCGCCGAATCCGTGATGTACACGGAGCCGGGGATTCACGTCCCCCACAGCCCGGTAGGCGGCTCGAGGAAGAAGGAGCTCGCCTCCGTGGCGTCCCACCGTCGTCCCAGGAACCCGAGCCGCGCCCGTGTGACCGTGCTCACCGCCACTGCCGCCGCAGCCGTGGCTCTCACCTCCCAGGCCGCTCACGCCGACCCCAAGCCGACCAAGAACGAGGTCAAGGCGAAGGTCGACAAGCTCTACCACGAGGCCGAGGTCGCCACCGAGCAGTACAGCGGGGCCAAGGAGCAGCAGGGCAAGCTCCAGAAGCAGGTCGACGCGATCCAGGACAAGGTGGCCCGCGGTCAGCAGGAGCTCAACACGCTCCGCTCGGGCCTCGGTTCGCTCGCCGCCGCGCAGTACCGCTCCGGAGGCATCGACCCCTCCGTCCAGCTCTTCCTCGCGTCGGACCCGGACAGCTTCCTCGACCAGGCCTCCTCCCTGGACCAGTTGACGGCCAAGCAGGCCGAGTCGCTGGCGAAGATCCAGGGCAAGCAGCGGTCCCTCGCGCAGCAGCGCAAGGAGGCCCAGGACAAGCTGAGCGACCTCGCCGACGTCCGCAAGACGCTCGGTGAGAAGAAGAAGAAGCAGCAGGGCAAGCTCGCCGAGGCGCGGGAGGTGCTCAACACCCTCACCGCCGCCGAGCAGGAGCAGATGCGCAAGGACGACCTCCGCGCCAGCCGCGACGCCGGTGACCGCGTCGACCTCGGCAACGAGGCCCCGGCCTCCGGCCTCGGCGGGGCCGCACTCCAGGCGGCCTCCACGCAGGTCGGCAAGCCGTACGTCTCCGGCGGCACCGGCCCCAGCTCCTACGACTGCTCGGGTCTGACCCAGTGGGCCTACGCCCAGGCCGGCGCCCAGATCACCCGCACCACGTACACCCAGATCAACCAGGGCACCCAGATCGGGCGCAGCCAGCTCAAGCCGGGCGACCTGGTCTTCTTCAGCAACACCTCGCACGTGGCGCTGTACGCGGGCAACAACACCGTGCTGCACGCCCCGAAGCCGGGCGCCGTGGTCCGCTACGAGTCGATGAACACCGTCGGTGCCTACCAGACCGCCGTGCGCATCTGATCACGCCCGAACGGGCGAATTCCCGCGCCCCGTACTGACTGCCCGCCCCGCCGGAGACCACAGGTCACCGGCGGGGCGCCGCTGTTTGCGGCCCCGGTTCGCCCGGCGCGGTCTTTGTCCGCTCCGTGATCGCACGACTACTGTCTGCCTGCTGTGCAGCTCCCGGTCGTCGGTCCGCCCGCCCCGGGTGGCAGGGGCTGCGCACATCTGCGTACAGCGGAAGGGAGTGCGGCGTCCTGTGGTGTCCCATCGCCGTTCCACACAGCCCGGCGTGAGCCGGAGCGTCCGGGTCACTGTCCTGTCGGCCGCGGCGGCGACCGCCGCCGCGACGCTCGGGGCGGCCACCGCCGACGCCGAGCCGCACGACACCCCGCAGGCCGCCGGGGCCCGGGTCGACCGCCTCTACGCCGAGGCCGAGCGCGCCACCGAGCAGTACAACAAGGCCGGTGAGAACGCCGGACGGCTGCGCGGCGAGGTACGGCGGGCGCAGGAGCGGGCGGCCCGGGGCCAGGAGCGCGTCAACAGGATGCGTACGGCGCTGGGTTCCACCGCCCGCGCGGAGTACCGCTCGGGAGGCATCGACCCCTCGCTCGCCCTGCTGCTCTCCTCCGACCCCGACAACTACCTCGACCGGGCAGCCGTGCTGGGCCGGGTCAACGACGGCCGGGCCACCACCCTGGCCCAGCTCCGCAAGGCCCAGCGGGCCCTCGCCCAGACCAGGGCGGAGGCGGCCCGTTCGCTCGCGGGCCTGGAGCGCAACCGCGCCGCCCTCAGCCGCCACAAGCGGTCCGTCGTACGCAAGCTCACCGAGGCCAGGCAGCTGCTGAAGTCGCTGCCCGGCGCCGACCGGGCTGCCTTCGAGCGTGCCTCGCGCGGCGGCCGGGACGGGGTGACGGCGACGATGGCGGGACTTCCGGTGGGCTCGGCGCGGGCCGCGGCCGCCGTCGCGGCCGTCCAGGGGGCGCTGGGCCGCCCGTACGTCTGGGGCGCGAACGGACCGTCCGGATTCGACTGTTCCGGGCTGATGCAGTGGGCGTACGCCCAGGCCGGGGTCAGCCTGCCCCGCACCTCCCAGGCCCAGCGGTACGCCGGGCACATGGTGCCGCTCGCGGAGGCCCGCCCCGGCGATCTGGTCGCCTATCGCGCGGACGCGAGCCATATCGGGATGTATGTGGGGAACGGCCAGGTCATCCATGCCCCGTACCCCGGCGCCCCCGTCCGCTACGACCCCGTGGGCATGATGCCGGTCTCCTCGGTGACCCGGGTCTGACCCACGGGCCGGCCCGTACTCTCGTTCATGTGGCTGATCAGGGGCGCACCGCAGGGCGGGCGCGTGGCGGACGTGGACGGCGGCGGGCGGCGGGTGCCGTGCTCGCCGCACTGCTGTGCGCCACCGCATGCTCGGCCCCGGCCGGTGACGTCCCCGACACCACGGCCCGTGACATCCGCGCCACCCTGGACCGCCGGGCCGCCGCGGTGCTGCACCACGACACGGACGGCTATCTGGCCGTCGTCGCCCCGGACGCCACCGACCTGCGGACCGAGCAGCGCAAGGAGCTCGGCCGTCTCGCGGACATGCCGATCGGCTCCTGGACGTACCGGCTGACCGACGTCTCACCGCACGGCGCGGACCGGGCCACCGCCGACGTCCGGCTCGGCTACCGGATCAAGGGCTACGACAGCGCACCGGTCTCCGTGGACCGGGTGCTCGACCTGGAACGCGTGGACGGACGCTGGTACCTCACCGCCGACCGGCCGGCCGAGGGCGGCGGCCGGCAGCTCTGGCAGCAGGGCGACGTGGAGGTGGTGCGCGGCACGCACAGCCTGGTGCTGGGCGTCGGCCGCTCCCGCGACGAGCTGACGGGGATCGCGGCCACCGCGGACAGCGCGGTGCCCGCCGTCTCCGACGCCTGGCCGGAGAAGTGGGCCGGGCGTGTGGTGGTGCTGGTGCCGGACACCGTGCAGGACATGGCGGAGCTGCTCGGCTCGCCCGCCGCGAACTACCGGGGCATAGCGGCCGTCACCACCGGCGAGACCGGCGGCTCGGGCACCGCGCCCGCCGACCGGGTGATCGTCAACCCGCAGGCGTACGCACTGCTCGGCGAGTTCGGGCAGCGCGTCGTCCTCACCCACGAGACCACCCATGTGGCCACCCGCACCCGCACCTCGTCCGCGACCCCGACCTGGCTCTCCGAGGGCTTCGCCGACTGGGCGGCCTACCGGGCCGAGCAGCGCACGGCGGCCGAGATCGCGCCGGAACTGGCCGAGGCCGTCCAGCGCGGCGAACCGCCCGCCGCCCTGCCCACCGACGAGGACTTCGGCTTCGGCGGCGACGCGGACCGGCTGGCGAGGGCGTACGAGGGCGGCTGGCTGGCCTGCGAGCTCATCGCCGAGCACTGGGGCGAGGAGAAGCTGTTCGCCTTCTACCGGGCCGTCGGAGGGCACTCAGGGCGGGACGGAGCGGTGGAGCAGGCGCTGCACGAGGTGCTCGGCACGACTCCGCAGGACTTCACGGTGCGCTGGCGGGAGTACGTGGCCGACCGGCTCGGCTGACCGCGGGGCCCGGCCGGGGGCTCAGCCCGCGACCGTCTCCGGCTCGGGGGCGGACGCGGAGGCATTCCGGGCCCGCCCGGTCACCGTGTCCCGCCACAGCCGCCCGCCCGCGATCAGCGTCGCGGCGACCAGCAGGCCGTTGCGCACGAACATCAGCGTCACGCCCGTCGCGTCACTCGTCACCACATGGCCGAACCCGAGTGGGAACTCAAGCTGGGTGACGCCCGTCGCCGCCAGCACCAGACAGGCCGGCAGCGTCATCCGGCTCTCCCGGAAGACCAGGCACACCGCCGCGAGACCGACCAGCCACAGCATGTACTGGGGGCTGATCACCCGGCTCGTGGTGGTGAACAGCAGGACCGCCGTGAACGCCGCGTCCGCCGGAGTGCTCACGACGAACGTGCGTGCCCTCAGCCGCCACACCAGCAGCCAGCCGAACGCGAGGAGGCTCAGCACCATCGCGAGCGTGCTCACCAGCGGCACGTGCGGGCCCAGGAACTCCAGCGAGCCGTAGTGCAGCTCCACCCGGCCCTGCCAGCCGAACTGCCGCGCCACATGGAAGACCAGCGCGCCCAGCGACTCGACCTCGGTGCCCCGGTCGCGCTGGAAACCGAGGAAGGCCAGCGCGCCGGGCGCCGCCACCGCGCACAGCGCCAGCAGCCCGAGCGCCACCCCGGCGGCGGTCGTCCACGCCAGCCGCGTCCGGCGCCCGCGTGCCGTACCGGCGAGCACCAGCGCCGGCCACACCTTCAGCAGCGCCCCGAAGGCCGCCAGCGCCCCCATCACCCGCGGATGCCGCACCCCGGCCAGCAGCGCCGCCACGGCGACGGCTGTCACCATCACGTCGTACCGGGCGTACGCGGTCGTCCCCAGCAGCGGCACCCCCGCCACCCACACCCAGGCCCCGGCCGTCCGCCGCGCGCCGCCGCGGCCCGCGTACAGCAGCAGGCCCAGGACCAGGGCATCGCAGAGGAAGGCCAGGACGAAGAAGGCCGAGGCGTAGTCCAGGAACGGCAGCAGGGCGGGGGAGAGGATCGCCAGCGCCGCGACCGGCGGATACTGCCAGGTGACGTCGGACTGCGGGTAGCTGCCCGAGCTCAGCACGCCGTACCAGCCGTGGTAGATCACCGACACATCGCTCGTCACGTCCGGGCCCGGCAGGGTGAAGACCTTGATGACACAGAGCAGCAGCAGAGCCCTGCTGAGGGCCCACACCACGAAGGCCGGTTGTGCGCTGCTCGAACCCGTCATGTCCCGCCCTCGTCCGTTCCGCCGGTGGTACGACAGGACATGATGCCTGGCAGGCCCGCGCGAGAGCCACGAGGCCCGGCCGCCCGGTACTGTCGGCGGCGATGGACAAGACCCTGATCGTGACCAACGACTTCCCGCCCCGCCCCGGTGGCATCCAGGCGTTCCTGCACAACATGGCCCTGCGGCTGGACCCGGACCGGATCGTCGTCTACGCCTCCACCTGGAAGCGCGGCCCCGAGGGCACGGCTGCCACCGCCGCCTTCGACGCCGAGCAGCCGTTCACCGTGGTCCGCGACCGTACGACCATGCTGCTGCCGACCCCGCGGGTGACCCGGCGCGCGGCGCAGCTGCTGCGCACCCACGGCTGTTCGTCCGTCTGGTTCGGCGCCGCAGCCCCGCTCGGACTGATGGCGCCGGCGCTGCGCCGCGCCGGCGCCCGGCGGCTGGTCGCCACCACGCACGGGCACGAGGCCGGCTGGGCCCAGCTGCCCGCCTCCCGGCAGCTGCTGCGGCGGATCGGCGAGGGCACGGACACGATCACGTATCTCGGCGAGTACACCCGCTCCCGGATCGCCGCCGCGCTCACCCCGGCGGCCGCGGACCGCATGGTCCAGCTGCCCCCGGGCGTGGACGAGAAGACCTTCCACCCGGACTCCGGCGGCGATCTGGTGCGGGCCCGGCTCGGGCTCACCGACCGGCCGGTCGTCGTCTGTGTCTCCCGGCTGGTGCCCCGCAAGGGCCAGGACACCCTGATCCTCGCCATGCCCGCGATCCTGGCCGAGGTCCCGGACGCCGTCCTGCTGATCGTCGGCGGCGGACCGTACGCCGGAGAGCTGCGCAAACTGGCCGCCGAGACGGGGGTGCAGGAATCGGTGCGGTTCACCGGACCTGTGCCCTGGGCGGAACTGCCCGCGCACTACGGGGCCGGTGACGTCTTCGCGATGCCGTGCCGCACCCGGCGCGGCGGCCTCGACGTGGAGGGCCTCGGCATCGTCTACCTGGAGGCGTCCGCGACCGGGCTGCCGGTGGTGGCGGGCGACTCCGGCGGCGCCCCGGACGCGGTGCTCGACGGCGAGACGGGGTGGGTGGTGCGTGGCGGCTCGGCCGAGGAGTCGGCGGAGCGGATTGCCGCGCTGCTCGGTGACGCGGAGCTGCGCCGGCGGATGGGGGAGCGGGGCCGGGCCTGGGTCGAGGAGAAGTGGCGCTGGGACCTGCTGGCGGAGAAGCTCAGGGCACTGCTGTGAACGTGGGAGGGGGCCCGCACCTGACATGGTGCGGGCCCCCTCCCACGCGTACGCCCAGCAGGGATCAGCCGCGGTAGATCGACTCCACCTCGTCCGCGAAGTCCTTCGCCACCACATTCCGCTTCAGCTTCAGCGACGGCGTGATGTGGCCCGCCTCCTCGGTGAACTGGGCGGCCAGGATGCGGAACTTGCGTACGGACTCCGCCTTGGACACCGCGGCGTTGCCGTCGTCGATCGCGCGCTGCACCTCGGCCAGCAGCTCCGGGTCCTCGCGGAGCGACAGGGCGGTCGAGCCGACCGGCTTGCCGTGCTCCTCGGCCCAGTGGCCCAGGAACTCCTCGTCCAGTGTCACCAGCGCGCCGACGAACGGGCGGCCGTCGCCGACCACCATGCACTCCGCCACCAGGGCGTGCCCGCGGATGCGGTCCTCTATGACGGCGGGCGCGACGTTCTTGCCGCCGGCCGTGACGATGATCTCCTTCTTGCGGCCGGTGATCGCGAGATAGCCGTCCTCGTCGAGGGTGCCGATGTCGCCGGTGTGGAACCAGCCGTCGGCCAGCGACTCGGCCGTCGCCGTCTCGTTGTTCCAGTAACCGGAGAACAGGTGCTCGCCGTGCAGCAGCACCTCGCCGTCGTCGGCGATCCGCACGACCGAGCCGGGCAGCGGCTGGCCGACCGTGCCGATCTTCTGCCGGTCCCACGGGTTGAAGGCAGTGGCCGCGCACGTCTCGGTCAGGCCGTAGCCCTCCAGGACGGTGAAGCCGATCCCGCGGTAGAAGTGGCCGAGCCGCTCACCGAGCGGCGCGCCGCCGGAGATCGCGTACTCGCCGCGTCCGCCGAGCACGGCCCGCAGCTTGCTGTAGACCAGCCGGTCGAACACCTTGTGCTTGAACTTCAGGCCCACGGACGGGCCCTGCGGTGTGCCCAGCGCACGGCTGTAGGCGATCGCCGTGTTCGCGGCCTTGTCGAAGATCTTGCCCTTGCCGTCGGCCTGCGCCTTGGCGCGCGCCGAGTTGTAGACCTTCTCGAAGACCCGCGGCACGCCGAGGATCAGCGTCGGCCGGAACGCGGCCAGTTCATCGGTGAGGTTCTTGATGTCCGGTACGCAGCCGAGCTTGATCGGGGCCATCACCGAGGCGACCTCGACCAGCCGTCCGAAGACGTGGGCTGCGGGCAGGAAGAGCAGGACCGAGCACTCACCGGTACGGAAGAGCGGCTTGAGCCGCTCCACCACGTTGCCGCACTCCGCGAAGAAGCTGCGGTGTGTGAGCACACAGCCCTTGGGGCGGCCGGTGGTACCCGAGGTGTAGACGATGGTGGCCGGGTCGTCGGCCTTGGCGCTCGTCATCCGAAGGTCGAGTGTCTCGTCCGAGACGTCCTCGCCGATCGCCGAAAGCTGACGGATCGCGTCGTCCTCGATCTGCCAGATGCCCTTCAGACCGGGCAGACCTGCCTGGACCGAGACCACGGAGGCCTGGTGCGCCTCGGACTCCACGACGCACAGGGTGGCGCCGGAGTCACCGAGGATCCACTGGATCTGCTCGGCGGAACTGGTCTCGTACACCGGCACGGTGACGGCGCCCGCGCTCCAGATCGCGAAGTCGAGCAGCACCCACTCGTAACGGGTGCGGGACATCAGGGCGACCCGGTCGCCGGGCTCGACACCGGCGGCGATCAGCCCCTTGGCGACGGCTCTGACCTCGGCCAGGAACCGGGTGGCGGTGACGTCCGTCCAGACGCCTGCCACTTTGCGGCTCATCACCGCGACATCGGGATGCTGAGCGGCATTGCGGCGGATGAGATCCGTCAGGTTGCCGTCCGAGGGGACCTCGTACAGGGCCGGAAGGCTGAACTCGCGCAAGACTGCTGCTCCTCATCGGGCTCCGGTGCCACGGCTCTGTGTGACGCACCGGCGCGGTCCAAGATGGCGGGTGCTCAGTGGGGTGAGCACGACTGGACTGCCCGGACGTTACCCACCGGTACTCGGTTCCGGATAGGGGTTTCCGGCCAGATGTCTTGCGCGTCACACATAACCGGCGGGCCTTTCGCGCACAGTAGTGCACCTCGGCCGGGCGCTGGAAGTAACCGCAGGTCCGGTGGCCTCTACCCAGGTGGACGCCGGAGTCCTAGGGTGATCTTCATGCGAGCCGGACCGAACAGCCGGGGAGCCGCCGCCGAGCGGCGCACCCGTATCCACGTGGTCAGTGACGTGCACGGGAACACCGAGGCGCTGGCCCGCGCCGGGGAGGGTGCCGACGCCCTCGTCTGCCTGGGCGACCTGGTGCTCTTCCTCGACTACGCGGACCACTCGCGCGGTATCTTCCCGGAACTCTTCGGTGTGGAGAACGCCGACCGGATCGTCGCGCTGCGCACCGAGCGCCGTTTCGACGAGGCCCGCGACTTCGGCCGGGGCCTGTGGGCGGGCGTCGACCGCAACTCCGCGATCGTGTCTGCGGTGCGCAAGCAGTACGCCGAGATGTTCGCCGCGCTTCCCACCCCGACGTACGCCACCTACGGCAATGTCGACATCCCCACCCTGTGGCCGGAGTACGCCAGGCCCGGAACCACCGTCCTGGACGGCGAACGGGCCGAGATCGGCGGCCGCGTCTTCGGGTTCGTCGGCGGCGGCCTGCAGACCCCGATGCGCACCCCGTACGAGATCAGCGACGAGGAGTACGCCGCCAAGATCGAGGCGGTCGGCGAAGTCGACGTGCTCTGCACGCACATCCCGCCCGACATCCCGGAGCTGACGTACGACACCGTGGCGCGCCGCTTCGAACGCGGCAGCCGGGCCCTTCTCGACGCCATCCGCCGCACCCGCCCCCGGTACTCCGTTTTCGGCCATGTCCACCAGCCCCTGGTTCGACGGATGCGGATCGGCGCCACCGAGTGCGTGAACGTCGGCCACTTCGCCTCGACCGGCAGGCCGTGGGCGCTGGAGTGGTGACCGGGCCGGGCCGGGCATCGCGGCAGGCCCTGGGCCGAGGCGCATCGCACACGCGATAGCCTTCTGGCGGCAGGCCTCTGCCGACCGACCGGTACACCGCACTGGAGGGCCACAGCGATGGCTGAACACACCAGCTCGAGCATCACCATCGAGGCGGCACCGGCCGACGTCATGGGCGTGATCGCCGACTTCGACCGCTATCCGGAATGGACCGGCGAGGTCAAGGAGGCCGAGGTGCTCGGCACCGACGACCACGGCCGCGCCGAGAAGGTCCGCCTGGTGCTCGACGCCGGGGCGATCAAGGACGACCACACCCTCGCGTACACCTGGATCGGCGACTACGAGGTCAGCTGGACCCTGGTCAAGTCCCAGATGCTGCGCGCCATCGACGGCTCCTACGCACTGGCGCCGCTCGGCGAGGGAGACCGCACCGAGGTCACCTACCGGCTGACCGTCGACGTCAAGATCCCGATGCTCGGCATGATCAAGCGCAAGGCGGAGAAGGTCATCATCGACCGCGCCCTGGCCGGACTGAAGAAGCGCGTCGAGTCCGTCCCGGGGGCCTGACCCGGTGCGTACGGTCCTGGTCACCGGCCCCGGCGGCGCCGGCCGTACCACCGTCGCGGCGGCGACCGCGCTGGCCGGTTCCCGGCACGGCGCCCGCACCCTGCTGATCTCCGCGGACGTCATACCCGGCTTCCCCTCCGGCACCGAACCCGCACAGGTCACCGACTCCCTGTGGTCCGTGCGGACCGACTCCGCGGAGCACTTCCGCAGCGAGCTTCTGGCCCTTCAGGACCAGCTGTCCGGAGTGCTCGGACTGCTCGGCGGCAACCAGCTGGACGGCGAGGAGCTCACCGAGCTCCCCGGCAGCGACCAGCTCGCCCTCCTGCACACCCTGCGCCGCGCCGCCCGGGGCGACTGGTCCCACGACGGCTACGACCTCCTCGTCGTCGACCTGCCACCACTGCGCGAAGCCCTCGCCGTACTGGCCCTGCCCGAACAGCTGCGCCGCTATCTGCGCCGGCTGCTGCCCCAGGAACGCCAGGCCGCACGCGCCCTGCGCCCGATGCTCGCCCAGCTGGCCGGCGTGCCCATGCCCGCTCAGTGGCTGTACGAGGCCGCCGCCCGGCGCGACGCCGAACTCGCGGAGGTCCAGGCGCTGATCGAGGACCGCGCCACCACGCTGCGCATCGTCGCCGAGCCGGGACCGGCCGCCGAGGACGCTTTGCGCACCGCCAGGACCGGCCTCGCCCTGCACGGGCTGCGCGTCGACGCGCTGGTGGCCAACCGGGTGCTGCCCCGGCACTCCTCGGACCCCTGGTTCGCGGCGCTCGCCGCGCAGCAGGAGAAGTGCCTCGACCACTGGCGCGAGGAATGGGCCGCCGAGGCCTCGCCGGCCGAGGTGGCGCACCTGGGGCGTGACCCGCAGGGCCCCGCCGACCTGGCCGCCCTGACCGGCGGGGATGCCGCGCTGGCGGTGGACGAACGGGGGACCGGCCGTGCCGAGGACCCGTGGTGGATCGAGGAGTCGGGCACGCCGGACGGCGTCGACGGCCCGGACGGCCCGGACGGCCCGGACGGAATACTGATCTGGTGCCTGCGGCTGCCGGGTGCGGTCAAGAAGGACCTCCAGCTGGTCCGCCGGGGCAGCGAACTCCTGCTGACCGTCGGCCCGTTCCACCGCATCGTGCCCCTGGAGTCCGCGCTGCGCCGCTGCACCGTCTCCGGCGCCGCGCTCACCGACGGGGTGCTGCGCGTCCGCTTCACGCCCGACCCGGACCTCTGGCCCAGGACGAGCTGACAGCCCCTGCCCCCGTTCGGGTACCGTCGTAGGTACGGGTCCCGTGTGCCGGGCCGCCGGCCACCCACGTCGCAGGAGTCCGCCATGAGCGAAGCCACCGATCGTCCCGTCGACGACGACGCGTGGGCGCAGGCCTGCGCCGAGGACCTCGCCGCCGAGAAGGCCCGCCGCCGCGCCGAGTACGGCCCGCCGCCCGGCTCCGCCGCCGAGGAGCTGCGCAAGCTGATGGACGCCGTGGCCGACAAGGTCTCGTCCCTCCAGTCGCCGCTGTTCGGCATGGCGGCCCAGGGCGCGGTGCAGCAGGTCATCAAGCAGGCGAAGTCCGCGGTCGAGCCCGTCATCGAGCGCAATCCTGACGTTTTCGACCACATCGCCGCGGCGGGCGGCGAACTGCTCGCCGCGTACCGCTCCGCCGTCGAGGGGCAGGAACGCCGCTGGACCCAGGGCGCGGGGGACCCCGCAGGCACCGAAAAGAAGGCCGACGACGCCACCGACCCCCGTGACGAGGGGCCCGGCACCGGCGAACACATCGATCTGGACTGACCGGCGGCGACAGGGCGGGGCCCGGCCTCGGGTACGGTTGCCCCAGCGGGGCTCGACCGAAACTGAGGGATTCATGGGACTCACCATCGGCGTCGATATCGGCGGCACGAAGATCGCAGCTGGAGTGGTCGACGAAGAGGGCCAGATCCTCTCGACCTTCAAGGTGTCGACCCCGCCGACGGCCGAAGGCATCGTGGACGCGATCGCGGCGGCGGTGTCCGGCGCGAGCGAGGGGCACCCGGTCGAGGCGGTCGGCATCGGCGCGGCAGGATACGTCGACGACAAGCGGGCCACGGTGCTGTTCGCACCGAACATCAACTGGCGACACGAGCCGCTCAAGGACAAGGTCGAGCAGCGCGTCGGCCTTCCCGTGGTCGTCGAGAACGACGCCAACGCGGCGGCCTGGGGCGAGTACCGCTTCGGCGCCGGCCAGGGCCACGAGGATGTCATCTGCATCACGCTCGGCACCGGTCTCGGCGGCGGCATCATCATCGGCAACAAGCTGCGCCGCGGACGCTTCGGCGTGGCCGCCGAGTTCGGCCACATCCGGGTCGTCCCGGACGGTCTGCTCTGCGGCTGTGGCAGTCAGGGCTGCTGGGAGCAGTACGCATCCGGGCGGGCACTCGTCCGCTACGCGAAGCAGCGCGCCAACGCCACCCCGGAGAACGCCCCGATCCTGCTGGGGCTCGGTGACGGCACGGTCGAGGGCATCGAGGGCAAGCACATCAGCGAGGCCGCCCGGCAGGGCTGCCCGGTGGCCGTCGACTCGTTCCGCGAGCTGGCCCGCTGGGCCGGCGCCGGGCTCGCCGACCTCGCCTCGCTCTTCGACCCGTCCGCCTTCATCGTCGGCGGTGGCGTCTCGGACGAGGGCGAGCTGGTCCTCGACCCGATCCGCAAGTCGTTCCGGCGCTGGCTGATCGGCGGCGAGTGGCGTCCGCACGCCCAGGTGCTCGCGGCCCAACTGGGCGGCAAGGCCGGTCTGGTGGGCGCTGCGGACCTGGCCCGGCAGGGCTGATCCGAACCGGCACCACGGACATCACGGACGCCCGTCGCGCCCCTGTCGGGGAGCGGCGGGCGTCCGTCGTATCGTGACCGGCATGGCCATGATGTCGCTGCCAGAATCCCGTACCGAGCAGGACGGCTCGGCCGTCATCAGGGTGCTCAGCTACAACGTCCGGTCGATGCGCGACGACCCCGCGGCGCTGGCCCGCGTGATCCGCGCCTGCGCACCCGATCTGGTCCTCGTCCAGGAGGCGCCGCGCTTCTTCCGCTGGCGCAAGCGCGCCGCCCGGCTCGCCGCCGCCGCCGATCTGGTGATCCTCGGCGGTGGAGCCACCGCGGCCGGACCGCTGCTGCTCTGCTCGCTGCGCGCCACGGTGGAGCGGACCGAGGACGTCCTGCTGCCGCTCACCCCCGGACTGCACCGCAGGGGATTCGCCACCGCGGTCGTGCGGATCGCCGACACCCGGATCGGCGTGCTGAGCTGCCATCTGAGCCTCCAGCGCGAGGAGCGCCTGGCCCAGGCGGAGTTGCTGCTGGAGCGGCTGGACGCGATGGGTGTGGAGCACGCCGTCGTGGGCGGCGACCTCAACGACGTACCGAGCGGGCAGGCGTTCCGGCTGCTGGCCGGGCGGCTCCAGGACTGCTGGACGGTGCGGCCCCGGGGCGGTGAGCACACCTTCCCGCCGCACGACCCGCGCAAGCGGATCGACGCTCTCTTCGCCACCGGGGGCGTCGAAGTGCTCGGCTGCGGCGTCCCGTCCGGCCTGCCCGGGGTGGCCGAGGGCGACCTGCTGGCCGCCACCGACCATCTGCCGGTGCTGGCCGCGCTCAGGGTGCCGGCGCTCGCGGTGCCGGACCCCGCGAGCCCAGCCTGATCCAGACGGAAGGTCCCAGGACCCAGCCTGATCCAGACGGAAGCCCCAGGACCCCTGCTCAGACCACCGCGCCGCGGCCGGGGTCGTCGCCGTCCTCGTCGTCGTGCTCCATCCGCGCCACCAGCGTCACGAATCCGCCCAGGAAGCCGCCGACGCAGACCGTCGTCAGCCACCAGGTCATCTCCCACTGGAGCAGCACCGCGAGCAGCAGCAGGACCGGCCCGCCGACCACCGCGAGCCAGGCGAACTTGGCCGTGACATCGGCCTCCGGCAGGGGCGGCGGCTCCGGCGGCACGAAGTGGCCCTCGCCGCTGTCGTCCCCGTCGTCCGTACTGCCCCCGGTGGGTTCCGCCGGCTCGTAGTCACGCGGGCCGCCGACGCCGGGGGCGAACACCACCGAGCTGCCGAGCGGCTTCTCCGGCGGCTTGGGCGGCCGCTTGTCGATGCCCTTGTCCGGGTCGAGGGCGGTCAGCGGGCCGTCCTCCTGGAGCGCGAGATCCTCGATGGACCGGAACGGCTTGGCGCCCGGCGGGTCCGGCGGCTCGTCGCCGTACCCCGCGACGATCGCCTGCCAGACGGCGTCCTCGTCGACCGGCCGCTCCCCGTCGCCGCCCGGAGCCAGGCCCGTGGACTCGGACGCGGGCGCGCCGCCGTCATCAGGGACGGCCGCTCCCTCTGCGGGGAGCGGCTCGCGCTCCTCCTCGCTGCCCGCGCGATCCGCGTCGTGCTCAGCCACCGGACGTGCTCCCCTTCTTCCCGACGCTCGGAGCGAGGCGGCCGACGAACGAATAGCTCTCGTCGAAGATCCGCTCCGCATCATGGTCCAACGTCGCCACGTGGTAGCTCTGTTCCAGCAGGATCTCCTCGACGTCCCTGGACGACACCCGGCTCAGGATGCGGGCCGAGTCGGCCGGGGGCACGACATGGTCCTGCGGGCTGTGCAGCAGCAGGAGCGGCTGGGTCACCTGGGGCAGCTCGGCGTCGACCAGCCGGAAGAACTTCCGCAGCGAATGGGCCGCGTGCAGCGGTACCCGGTTGTAGCCGATCTCCTCGGAGCTCCCCAGAGCGATGTCGTTGACCAGCCCCTTCGTCGTCGGCACCAGATGGCGGACGACCGGCAGCGCGTGTGCGGCGAGACCGTGCACCTTGTTGCCCGGATTGACGAGCACCAGGCCCCGTACCGCGTCACCGTGCTTCGCCGCGAGCCGCAGGGCGAGCGCGCCGCCCATGGAGAGGCCGAAGACGAAGACCTGGGAGCACCGCTCCAGCAGCGACCGCAGCTCCCGGTCCACCTCCGCGTACCAGTCCTGCCAGCCGGTCACCTGCATGTCCTGCCACCGGGTGCCGTGCCCCGGGAGCAGCGGCAGCGAGACCGTGAGCCCGCGCTCCGCCAGGTAGCCGGCCCAGGGGCGCAGCGACTGCGGGGAACCGGTGAATCCGTGACAGAGAAGGACGCCGACCTCTCCGCCCTCGTGGCGGAACGGCTCGGCTCCAGGAAGGACCGGCACCGGGGTCTCCTGTTCGTGAGGCTCGAAGGGGAGCGGAAGGGGGAGCGCGGAAGGATTACTTCACCGTACGCGACCGGGCCGACACCGACCAGGGCCGTCACCGGGAGCGGGGGCGGACGGATGCTCTAAGGTCTGACCGACAGCACACAGGAGGCACCCGAGTTGATCTACGGCGCTATGAAGTTCTCCATTGGCGGGTCTCTGAAGCTCGCCTTCAGGCCGTGGGTGGAGGGCCTGGAGAACATCCCCGCGCAGGGTCCCGCGATCCTGGCGAGCAACCATCTGTCGTTCTCCGACTCCTTCTTCCTGCCCGCCGTCCTGGACCGCAAGGTCACCTTCATCGCCAAGGCCGAGTACTTCACCGCGCCCGGCGTGAAGGGCAAGCTCACCGCTGCCTTCTTCAAGGGGGTCGGCCAGCTCCCGGTGGACCGCTCGGGTGCCCGGGGCGCCGGGGAGGCGGCGATCAAGGCCGGTATCGAGGTGATCGAGAGCGGCGGCCTCTTCGGTATCTACCCGGAGGGCACCCGCTCGCCCGACGGCCGCCTCTACCGCGGCAAGCCCGGCGGGCTCGCCCGGGTGGCGCTCGCGACCGGGGCTCCGGTCATCCCCGTCGCGATGATCGACACGGAGAAGATCCAGCCGCCCGGCCAGGTGGTGCCCAAGCTGATGCGCCCGGGGATCAGGATCGGCAAGCCGCTCGACTTCAGCCGGTACCACGGCATGGAGGGCGACCGCTTCATCCTGCGCTCGGTCACCGACGAGGTGATGTACGAGATCATGAAGCTGTCCGGGCAGGAGTACGTGGACATCTACGCGACCGCCGCCAAGCGGCAGCTCGCGGACGAGGCGAAGCGGCAGGCGGAGGCCGCCAAGCAGGCCGCGTCCGGCGGCCGGGACGAGCAGCCGGGTACGGACGGGGACCGCGGCAGCGCCTGAGCGCGCGCGGTCCGTCCGGGGTGGGGAGAAGAAGATGGCCAAGCGCGTGCGGGTCGTGCGGATGTCGGTCGAGCAGCCGCTGTGGCGTGCCCTGACGGCGTACCGCATTCTGACGACGCTCTACGCGATCCTGCTCGCCGTCTTCGGACGCGACAAGTACGAGCGGCCGTGGGTGGCCGTCGTCTTCCTGACGGTCATGGCCGTCTGGACGCTCGCCACCCTGCCGTGGGTGGCGAGCGCCGCGGCGTGCACCAAGCGCTTCCTCGGGATTGATCTCGCCCTCGCCCTCGCCGGCATCCTTCTGACCCCGCTCGCCGACTTCCAGGCCCAGCACGTCGACGGCCCGACCCTGCCGTCGATCTGGACCGCGGGCTCCGTGCTGGCCTTCGCGATCAAGGGCGGCTGGCGCTGGGCGGCCTTCGCCTCCAGCCTCGTCGCCGTCGCCAACCTCATCGAGCGCGCCGAACCCAGCCGCGACACCCTGCACAACGTCCTGCTGGTCTGGGTGGCCTCCATCGCGATCGGTTACGTCGTCGAGGTCGCCCGCGCCAGTGAGCGCACCCTCGCCCGCGCCCTGGAGATCGAGGCCGCCACCCGGGAACGGGAACGGCTGGCGCGCGACATCCACGACAGCGTGCTCCAGGTCCTCGCGATGGTGCAGCGACGCGGTACGGCGATCGGCGGCGAGGCCGCCGAACTGGGCCGGATGGCCGGGGAGCAGGAGGTCGCGCTGCGCACCCTGGTCTCCAGCGGCCTGGTGCCGCCCACCCGGGTGTCCGAGGACGCCGCCGAGGGCGCCGTGGTGCGGACCGTCGAGACGGACGACGAGCCGGACGCGCCGGGCGGTACGGACCTGCGCGCCCTGCTCGCCCCGCACGCCGGCTCCCGGGTCAGCTTCGCGGAGCCCGGCGCCCCGGTGCTGCTCCCGCCCGCGGCGGCCGGCCAGCTGGCGGCCGCCGTCGGCGCCGCCCTGGACAATGTCCGGGTGCACGCGGGGGAGAACGCCCAGGCCTGGATCCTGGTCGAGGACTGGCCGGACGAGGTGATAGTGACGGTCCGGGACGACGGACCCGGCATCCCGGAGGGGCGGCTCGCCCAGGCCGAGGGTGAGGGGCGGCTCGGCGTCGCCCTGTCGATACGTGGCCGGCTGAACGAGCTGGGCGGCACGGCAGAGCTGATCTCGGTGCCCGGTCAGGGCACCGAGGTCGAACTGAAGGTTCCGAAGATCTCACGGGGGAAGGCGGGTTCGGTCCGATGAGCGCAGAGCACGATCAGGGCGCGGCGGGACAGCAGCGGGCGATCAGGGTGATGGTGGTCGACGACCACCCGATGTGGCGCGACGCCGTCGCCCGTGACCTCGCCGAGTCCGGTTTCGACGTGGTGGCGACCGCGGGCGACGGCCCGCAGGCCGTCCGCCGGGCCGGGGCCGTCAGCCCCGACGTTCTCGTCCTCGACCTCAACCTGCCCGGGATGCCCGGCGTCCAGGTCTGCAAGGAGCTCGTCGGCTCGCACCCCGGGCTGCGGGTCCTGGTGCTCTCCGCGAGCGGTGAGCACGCCGATGTGCTGGAGGCGGTCAAGTCCGGTGCCACCGGCTATCTGGTGAAGTCGGCGAGCACCCAGGAGCTGAGCGAGGCGGTCCGCAGCACCGCGGCCGGCGACCCCGTCTTCACCCCCGGCCTCGCCGGCCTCGTACTCGGCGAGTACCGCAGGCTGGCCTCCGAGCCGGCCCCCGTCGCGTCCGACGAGCCGAAGGCCCCGGAACTCACCGACCGGGAGACCGAGGTGCTGCGGCTGGTCGCCAAGGGACTCTCGTACAAGCAGATCGCCGAACGGCTGGTCATCTCGCACCGCACCGTCCAGAACCACGTCCAGAACACCCTGGGCAAGCTCCAGCTGCACAACCGGGTGGAGCTCGTGCGGTACGCGATCGAGCGCGGCCTCGACGACATCTGAGATCAACAGCCGCACATTGCGCGGGAATTGACCGTACAACCCATCACGGAGTGACCTGGATCACCCTTAGCGTGGAGTTGAGTGAGCTCACTTCGGCGAAGGGATGCTTCCATGCGGGTCGGAGTACTGACCGGGGGCGGCGACTGCCCCGGGCTCAACGCGGTCATCCGTGCCGTCGTCCGCAAGGGCGTGCAGGAGTACGACTACGACTTCATCGGTTTCCGGGACGGCTGGCGCGGGCCGCTGGAAGGGGTGACGGTCCCGCTCTCCATTCCGGCGGTGCGCGGCATCCTGCCGCGCGGCGGCACCATCCTCGGATCCTCACGCACCAACCCGCTCAAGGCGGAGCACGGCGTCCGCCGGATCAGGGACACCCTCGACCGGCACGAGGTCGACGCACTCGTCACGATCGGCGGCGAGGACACCCTCGGGGTGGCGGCGACCCTGTCCGACGAACACGGCATTCCCTGCGTCGGCGTACCGAAGACCATCGACAACGACCTGTCCGCCACCGACTACACCTTCGGCTTCGACACGGCCGTCGGCATCGCGACCGAGGCCATCGACCGGCTGCACACCACGGCCGAGTCCCATATGCGGGTCCTGGTCGTCGAGGTGATGGGCCGCCACGCCGGCTGGATCGCGCTCCACTCCGGGCTGGCCGGCGGTGCCAACGTCATCCTCATCCCGGAACAGCCCTTCGACACCGACCAGGTCTGCGCCTGGGTGACCTCCCGGTTCCGGGCCAGCTACGCCCCGATCGTGGTGGTCGCCGAAGGGGCCGTGCCGGCCGAGGGCGAGATGGTCCTCAAGGACGGCTCGCAGGACTCCTTCGGCCATGTCCGCCTCTCCGGCGTCGGCGAGTGGCTGGCCAAGGAGATCGAGCGCCGCACCGGAAACGAGGCCAGGACCACCGTCCTCGGGCACGTCCAGCGCGGCGGCACCCCCAGCGCCTTCGACCGCTGGCTCGCCACCCGGTTCGGCCTGCACGCCATCGAAGCCGTGCACGACGGCGACTTCGGGAAGATGGTCGCCCTGAGCGGCACGGACATCGTGCGGGTGCCGATCGCCGAGGCGACGGCCCGGCTCAAGACCGTCGACCCGGCGCTCTACGCGGAAGTGGGGGTCTTCTTCGGCTGAGGGCCGGGCGGCGTGCCGGGCGTCCCGGCCTTATATTCGCGATGACCGGACCGTCCGGCTCCGTACGCGCCCCGGTGCGTGGGGACCCGGCACCCCGCCCGCATCAGTCACGGGAGACGTCGTGGAAATCCTGGCCTTCGGTGTGCAGTCCGACGAGAAGCCGCTGATCGAGAGAGCGTTCGCCGGGACGCACGAGGTCCGCTGCCTGGACGTCTTCCTGAACCGGGACACCGCCCCCATCGCGGCCGGCTACGAGGCCATCTCCACCAGCGTCAACGCCGACCTGGGCAGCGGCGTCCTGCAGACCCTCGCGGCCGGCGGCACCCAGATGATCGCCCAGCGGTCCACCGGCTTCAACAACATCGACCTGGACGTCGCCGAGCGCCTCGCCATGCGCGTCGCCCGCGTCTCCTATTACTCGCCGTACTCCGTCGCCGAGTTCGCCTGGGCCCTCGCCATGGCGGTCAACCGCCGTGTCATCCGGGCCGCGAGCCGCACCCGTGACTTCGACTTCCGCCTCGACGGACTCCTCGGCCGCGACATGCACGGCCGCACCGCCGGCGTCGTCGGCACCGGCAAGATCGGCGAGGCCTTCACCCGGATCGCCCATGGCTTCGGCATGAATCTCCTCGGCTGGGACGTCGCGGAGAACCCGGCCTGCGTCGAGCTGGGCATGCGGTACGTCGAGAAGGAGCAGCTCCTGGCCGAGTCCGACCTGATCAGCCTGCACGTCCCGCTGCTGCCCTCGACGCACCACGTCATCGGCAGGGACGCCCTGGCCCGGATGAAGGACGACGCGATCCTGGTCAACTCCAGCCGCGGCGGACTCGTCGACACCACGGCCCTGGTCGGGGAGTTGCGGGCCGGCCGCTTCCTCGGTGTCGGACTCGACGTCTACGAGGCCGAGGCCGGGCTCTTCTTCCTGGACAAGTCCCTGGAGGGCATCGACGACGACACCCTGGCCCGGCTGGTCACCTTCCCGAACGTCATCGTCACCTCGCACCAGGCCTACTACACCGAGGACGCGGTGGGCCAGATCATCGAGGCCACCGTCCGGAACATCGACGACTACCTGGCCGGCCGCCGCAGCGAGAACGTCCTGGTCCCGGCGGTGCCCGGGTCCTGATTCCGGCGGACCCGGGCGGCCCCCTCAGCCGCGCACCGGCAGCCCCGCCAGCAGCTCGCCCACGATCGCCGCGCCGCGCAGCGTCAGCACCGACTCAGGGTGGAACTGCACCGAGGCGAAGCCGTCGCCGCGCAGCGCGTGCAGCTCCCCGGTCGCCCCGTCCACGCTCGCCTCGATGCCGTGCGCCGCCAGTTCGGTGACCACGGCGTCGTCGCAGCGCGCGGTGAAGCTGTTGTAGAAGCCGACGGTCTCCGGCCGCCCGAACAGCTCGATCCTGGTCTGCGCGCCCTGGTACGGCACGGTCTTGCGGACGATATCGAGACCCAGCTCCGCCGCGATCAGCTCGTGGCCCAGACACACACCCAGCAGCCCGTGCCGGTGGTCCCGGACCAGCTCGGCGGCCAGCGCGCGCAGCAGCCGCATCTTCGGATCGGCCGCATCGCCCGGATTGCCGGGACCGGGTCCCAGCACGATCGGCCCCTCGTGCGCCCGCACGGCCTCGCGCAGCCCCGGCTCGTCGTAGCGGCGCACCGACACATCGAGACCCGAGGCGCGCAGCAGATGCCCCAGCATCGCGGTGAAGGTGTCCTCGCCGTCGATCACCAGCGCATGGCCGGACAGCTCGTCGGTGCGCTCCTGCATCCGCAGCCAGAACGGTGCGAGCCCGTCCCGCCTGGCGTCCAGCGCAGCCCGCACCCGCGGGTCCTCGGCCAGTCGCGGCGGCGCGCCCCCGGTCCTCGGCCGGCCCGGCAGCACGCCCAGCGCGGTCAGCACCCCGGCCGCCTTGGCGTGGGTCTCGGCGACCTCGCTCTCCGGGTCGGAGTGGCGCACCAGCGTCGCCCCGACCGGTACCCGCAGCTCACCGTCCGCCGAGATGTCGGCGGTCCTGATCAGGATCGGCGAATCCAGCGTCTGCGCCCCGTCCGGACCCTGCCGCAGGAGGGCCAGCGCGCCCGCGTAGTAGCCGCGCCCGCCGGGCTCGTACCGCTCGATGACCCGGCAGGCGTTCTGCACGGGGGAGCCGGTGACGGTCGCCGCGAACATGGTCTCCTTCAGCACCTCGCGCACATCCAGCGAGGAGCGTCCGCGCAACTCGTACTCCGTGTGGGCGAGATGGGCCATCTCCTTGAGCCGCGGGCCGATCACCACCCCGCCCATGTCGCCGACGGTGCACATCATCTTGAGTTCCTCGTCGACCACCATGGAGAGCTCCTCGGTCTCCTTGCGGTCACCGAGGAAGGCCAGCAGGCCCTCCGCGGACGGTCCTTCGGCCGGGTAGCGGTAGGTGCCGCTGATCGGGTTCATCACGACCGTCCCGCCGGACATCCGCACATGCACCTCGGGGCTGGCGCCCACCAGCGTCCGCCCTCCCGCCGCCCGCCGCCGCCCCGAGGACGAGAGCCCCTCGGGCTCGCCGCCATCTGTGTGGACGACGAACGTCCAGTACGCCCCCCGTTCCCCGGCCAGCAGCCGCCGGAACAGCGCCAGCGCGTCCGCCCGGCCGAACCCCGGGATCTCGCCCCGGAAGGTCCGCCGGATGACGAAGTTCGCACCCTCGCCCCGGCCGATCTCGTCCTCGATGACCCGCCGGACGGTGCCCGCGTACTCAGCGTCCCCGACGTCGAAGGCACCGTCCTCGACCCGCACCTCATGGGCGGGGAGCAGCTCCAGCGCCTCGTCGAGGCGGAGTTCGTACGTCTCGTCCGCGACCAGCACGGTCAGCGGGGTCCCGTCGTCCCGCACGTCGAAGCCGCGCTCGGCGATCTGCCGGAACGGCACCAGGGCGAGCGAGGGCCGCTCACCGACGGGGATACCGGCGAGCCGGTCCACCTCCCGCACCCGGCCGATCAGCACCTCGACGGTGTCGTGGTCATGGCCGGGCGTACGCCGGCGGAGCAGGGCGAAGGGCGGGCAGTCGTCGCCGAGGAGTCTCTCGACGATCTGCTGCGGTGCGGTGTGCGGTGTCATGCGGGGTTCCCTCCACTGGAATCAGCTGGGAGGAACGGCCCGTGGACACGGAAAAGGCCGCCCCTCGGGCGGCCTCTGCGTCTGTCTGTGTGCGCGCAGTCAGTGGGCCGCCGGATGAGCGGTCCACCACCAGTTACGGGTCGAGTGCGCGAACATGCACGTACCTTAGCCCACGCCGTGACACGAAGGGGCCCGTTGCACCCGGCCGGGTGGAACGGGCCCCTTCGTCACTGGACGGCCTGCCGGCTAGAACAGCGTGTTGTAGATCTGCCAGCCGGTACCGGCCTTCGCCTTCGTCGCGAACGGCTTGGCCGCGTTCCCGGTGCCCTTGTAGTACCAGAGCACTCCGGAGCCGTCGATGCCGACCAGGTCACCGATACCGTCCCGGTTCAGGTCGCTCGGACCCAGCAGGGTCTTGTACGTCCCCCAGCCGGAACCGATCTGGACCCGCTTGGCGTACGGCGCGGTGGCGCTGCCCGTGCCCGTGTAGAGCCAGAGCACACCGGACTTGTCCCGGCCCACGAAGTCGGCCTTGCCGTCACCGTTCAGATCGCCGGTGGAGGCGAAGGCGTCGTAGATCTGCCAGCCGGTGCCGATCTGCGCCTTGGGGGCGAAGGGCTTCGCCGGGTCGCCCGTCCCCTTGTAGAAGTAGATGACGCCGGAGCCGTTGCGGGCGATCATGTCCGCCTTGCCGTCGCCGTCCAGGTCGCGCATGCCCCAGATGCCGTTGTACTGGTTCCAGCCGCTGCCCACCTTCAGCCGCGCCTGGTACGGCTTGTCCGGGTTGCCGCTGCCGCGGTAGTACCAGAGCACGCCGTCCTTGTCGCGGGCCACGATGTCGCCGGTGCCGTCGGCCCGCATCGCGGTCATGGCGGTGATGGCGGTGTAGTTCTGCCAGCCGTAGCCCATGAGGTAGCGCTTGTAGTACGGGGACGTGGCGCTGCCCGTGCCCTGGTACTGCCAGACGTCGCCCGCGCTGTCCCGGCCGATCATGTTGTAGCGGTCGGTCCCGGCATCGGGGACCGCGCTGCTCGCCTGCTGGACGTCGCTGGCCTTCACCCAGGCGATGCGGTGGTTGTAGCGGATCGGGTAGAAGAGCGTGTTCCCCTTCACCAGCGTGCGGTCGTTCTCGGCCTCACCGGCGAACGTACCCGCGAACCAGTAGTCCCCGGCCTGCGCCGGACCGGCCTGGAAGTAGGCCTGGCCTGCGGGGACGGTGTACTTCGACAGGGACTTGCCGTTGTCGTCCTGCACCGGCACACCGGTGCCGGAGTACGCGGCGTCCTCCGGGTAGGCGCGTCCGTACACCGGGACGGACGTCGCGCCGGCCTTGGGCTTCAGCACCGGCTGGGGGGTCTTGGCGACCGACTTGGTGAACTGGCCGCCCGGGTTCTGGAACCAGGCCTTCTTGCCGCCGTACCAGACGGCCGTCCAGTCGCCCTTGGCCTCGGCGACGACGTACGTGCCGCCCGCGACGACCTTGTTGCCCCAGTTCGGCCCGTCCGTGGCCTTCACGTTCGGCATGTACGGGTCGGTGATCTTCGCCGACGTCGTCGAGTTGGAGGTGTACAGGTAGCCGAAGTTCGCCGGCTGCTTGGCCACCGTGCTGCCGCCGTACGTCAGCGTCGGCTGGTTGGCCGTGGTGAACGGGGGTACGACCCGGACCACCTGGCCGGCCTTGACCGGGCCGCCCGCGCCACTGGCGCCGGTGGGGGCGCCGATCAGGGACATGTAGTGGTTCCAGTCCCAGAAGGGGCCCGGGTCCCAGTGCTGCGTCGCGACATTGGCGTCCAGGACGCCCGGCACCTCGTCGTGGCCGATGATGTGCTCACGGTCGAGCGGGATGCCGAACTTGCCGGCGAGGTACTTCACGAGCGTCGCGGAGGACTCGTACTGCGGCTCGGTGTACCAGCTGCCCGACTTGATCGCGTAGCCCTCGTGCTCGATCCCGACCGAGTGCATGTTCACGGTCTTGTTCGCCGCGTGCCACGCCTCGTCCTTGGTCTTGACCAGCTGGGTGACCAGACCGTCCTTGGCCCGGATCAGATAGTGCGCGCTGGCGTAGGAGGCCGGGTTCTGGAAGGTGGCCAGCGAACCGGCGTAGCCGCCCTCCGTGTCATGGATGACGATGTAGCGGATGTCCTCGCCACTGGCCGGACGGTCGGCCTCGTTGTAGTTGCCGAAGTCGTCCGGGGTGGAGCTGTTCTGCTTGTACCCGGCGGGCTTGAAGTCGCAGTTCAGACCGGAGGGGCACTCCGGCGCCGGGGCCGCGGTGGTGCTCGCGTTCGTCGCGGCCAGCCGCAGCTTCGCGGGCTTGACCGGAGTCACCGACGGATCGGCGGGCAGCGACAGCTGCTGGCCGTCCGCCGTCAGCCGGCTCTCGCCGCTGCGGACGGACTCGAAGACGCGGTTGGCGAAGAGCGTGGCGCCCTTGGTGTCAGGTGCCTGGCTGTAGCGCGCGACCGCCGGGTACCACTGGCCGGCGTCGTCGGGCAGCGAGTCGGTGGCCTCGCGCTGGTACTGCGCGAGCAGGGCCGCGCCCGCGCGGATGCTCTGCGCGGTGTCGTCCTGCACCGTGCCGGCCGGCTTGTCGATGAGCTTCGCGGCCTCGTCCAGCGTGTGCAGCTCGGCCGCGGCCGTGTCCACCCGCTTCGGAAGGCTGCGCAGCGCGCGCCCGGCGTCGAAGTGCTTGGTGACGGCCGGGTCGCCGCTCATGTTGAGGTGCGAGAGCCGCTCCGCGTCCGTCGGCTGCTCGATGTCGTCGGCGGAGACCCGGGTGAGCCCCATGACGTTGTACGCGCCGCTGGTGCTCGGCTCGCCGTCGTGGCTCTCCCACAGCGTCTGGCGGTAGGAGACAGCCATCAGCACGCTCTGCGGGACATCGAACTCGCGGGCCGCGTCCCTGAACTGGGCCTGCAGCGCGGCGGTGGCGGGCCCCGGCTTGCCGTCGGTGGTCGCGGAGTTCTGCGAGGCCATGGCGAGCGTGCCGATCGTCGCGGTCGCCACGACCGCGGCCCCCGCCCCGAACAGCAGCCGCCGTCTCCGCAGGTCCCTACGGTGATTCCGCTTCAAGTCCCCACCCCTGTTGTCCACTTGTTGTCCACTTGCCCAACACTGAAAAACGTGAGGCTAGCAGGCGCGGGGGTGACCCTCGTCACTCGACGTGCCGAGATGTCCGTCTCAGTCACTGAGCAGCAGAAAAAGCAGTCGACACGACCCCGTAATGTGGGAACCGTGACCGTGAACGCCAATACCTTCGTCGCCGGTGGCAACACCTGGCGAGACCTTCCCGCGGCGCAGCAGCCCGAGTACCCCGACTCCGAGGCGCTGCGCGATGTACTCGCGGACCTCGCGTCGTATCCGCCGCTCGTCTTCGCCGGCGAGTGCGACCAGCTGCGCGCCCGCATGGGAGCCGTCGCCAAGGGCGAGGCGTTCCTGCTTCAGGGCGGTGACTGCGCCGAGGCCTTCGACGCCGTGTCGGCCGAGCACATCCGCGCCAAGCTGAAGACGCTGCTCCAGATGAGCGCCGTCCTCACCTACGCGGCCTCCGTGCCCGTCGTCAAGGTGGGCCGGATTGCCGGCCAGTACTCCAAGCCCCGCTCCAAGTCGACCGAGACCCGCGACGGCGTGACCCTGCCGACCTACCGCGGCGACTCCGTCAACGGCTTCGCCTTCACCGAGGCCGACCGCGTACCGGATCCGGACCGGCTGAAGCAGATGTACCACGCATCCGCTTCCACGCTGAACCTCGTCCGCGCCTTCACCACCGGCGGTTACGCCGACCTGCGCCAGGTGCACGCCTGGAACCAGGACTTCGTGAAGTCGTCCCCGTCCGGTCAGCGCTACGAGGCGCTGGCCCGCGAGATCGACAACGCGCTGAACTTCATGAAGGCGTGCGGCACGGACCCGGCCGAGTTCAAGGCCGTCGAGTTCTACTCCTCGCACGAGGGCCTGCTGCTGGACTACGAGTCGGCGCTGACCCGCACCGACTCGCGCACCGGCGAGCTGTACGACACCTCGGGTCACATGGTGTGGATCGGTGAGCGCACCCGCCAGATGGACGGCGCGCACATCGAGTTCGCCTCGAAGATCCGCAACCCGATCGGCATCAAGCTCGGACCGACGACCACCGTCGACGAGGCGCTCGCCTACGTGGACCGTCTCGACCCCGAGCGTGAGCCCGGCCGGCTGACCTTCATCGTCCGGATGGGCGCCGACAAGGTCCGCGACAAGCTCCCGGCCCTGGTCGAGAAGGTCACCGCCTCCGGCGCCACCGTCGCCTGGGTGACCGACCCGATGCACGGCAACACCTTCGAGGCCGCCTCCGGTCACAAGACCCGCCGCTTCGACGACGTCCTGGACGAGGTCAAGGGCTTCTTCGAGGTGCACAAGGGCCTCGGCACCCACCCGGGCGGCATCCACGTCGAACTCACCGGCGACGACGTCACCGAGTGCGTCGGCGGCGGCCACGAGATCTTCGTGGACGATCTGCACCAGCGTTACGAGACGGCCTGCGACCCGCGTCTCAACCGCAGCCAGTCGCTGGACCTCGCGTTCCTGGTCGCAGAGATGTACCGGGATCAGTAGGCACAACGGCTGGTAGCGCACGCACGACTGTGGGGCACGGATCGATGTGATCCGTGCCCCACAGGGCGTTGTGGGGCTTTTACCGCCCTTGAGTGGCGGGTAAGGTTAGGTTAGCCTCACCGATTATCGGGGCGGCCGCCACGACCCACCCCGCCGGGAGGTGAAACCGCATGTACGTCTGCTCGTGCTTCGGCGTTACGGAGCAGCAGGTCAAGAAGCATGCGGAAGCCGGCGCCTGCACGCCCCGCCAGATAGCCTCCGCCTGCAAGGCGGGGACCGACTGCGGGGGCTGTGTCCGCACCATTCAGGCGATGCTCGGCCGCGGCGGCTGTCCGCGCCGCGAGCTGCTGGACGAGAAGCAGGCACCTGCCGCCACCGACCGCCTCACGGCGGGCGGCGCTCCCGGTGCGGAACCGGGTGCCGTTCCCGGCACCGGCCCCGCCCTGGCGCCGGCGGTCACGTTCCCCGAAGCCGCCTGAGCGCGGCGGGGCCCGTCCCCGGGCCCGCTCCGATCAGCTCTCCGGCTGCTCGATCAGCTGCGCGATGTAGAGCGGCTCGCCGAGCTTCTCGACCAGCTCCAGTTGGGTGTCGAGATAGTCGATGTGGTGCTCCTCGTCGGCCAGGATCGACTCGAAGATGTTCGCGGACGTGATGTCGCCCTTGCCGCGCATCAGCTCGATCCCGCGCTTGAGGCGGTCGATCGCCTCCACCTCGACCTGGCGGTCCGCCTGGAACATCTCGGTGACCGTCTGGCCCACCCGGACATGGAACAGCCTTTGGTAGTTGGGCAGTCCGTCGAGGAAGAGAATCCGGTCGGTCAGGATCTCCGCGTGCTTCATCTCGTCGAACGACTCGGAGCGCGTGTACTTCGCGAGCTTCGTCCAGCCGAAGTTGTCCTGCATCTTTGCATGCAGGAAATACTGATTGATGGCAGTCAATTCGGCGGTCAACTGTTCGTTCAGGAACTCGAGGACCTCGGGGTCGCCCTGCATCGCAGAGGCTCCTTCCAACCGGTGAACTGGGCAAGTTGGCCGCATCTTCGCATCGCACCCGAGGGCCGTCCAGTAAGTACATGCTTAGTAGTGCATGCCCGAAACGTCTCTGTGCTGGTCATGACCACCCCTGCCTGTCTGTCACCATGGAGTCATGGGTCAGCCGGAAAGCCGGGAACACCGCGCAGCAGAGCAGTCCGGTCTTCCGCCGGGACAGCGACTGCAGCGCGGCTGGCCCGTCACCCATTACGGGCCGGTGCCGAAGTTCAAACCCGACCGCTGGGAATTCCGGGTTTTCGGGGCCACGGCCGACGGGGACAAGCACTGCTGGAACCATCAGGAATTCTCGGCGCTTCCCTTCTCCTCGGTCGTCGCCGATCTGCACTGCGTGACGAAATTCAGCATGCTCGGCGCCGAGTGGGGCGGAGTCCTCGTACGGGATGTCGTGGCACTCGCACCGCCCGCACCTCAGGTCACCCATGTGATGGTCTGGGCCGAGTACGGATTCAGCTCGAACCTCAGGCTCGACGACTTCGCCTCCGAGCGGGCCGTGTTCGCCACCCACAAGGGCGGCGAACTGCTCACCGCCGAGCACGGTTTCCCGCTCCGGCTGGTCGTTCCGCATCTGTACGCCTGGAAGGGCCCCAAATGGGTGCGGGGCATCGAGTACATGACAGCCGACCGCCGCGGCTTCTGGGAGGAGCGCGGCTATCACAACGTCGGCGATCCCTGGAAGGAACAGCGCTACTCCTACCAGGAGGAGCCCGGGGACGGCCCCGAGCTCTGACCGGCCGTTCCCCCGGCCGCCTCAGTGGTGGTACGGGTGCACCACGGCGTGCCCCTTGCCGCGGCCGATCATCCACTTGTTGACGGGTGTGGTGACGACGAAGGCCACGGCCAGCGAAAGGGCCAGCGTTCCCCAGAACAGCGCGTCCGTGAGTGTCGCGTCCATCGCGCCGGGCCACAGGGCGATCACCCCGTTGTCGATCAGCTCCATCACCGCGATGGAGAGGGTGTCGGCGGCGAGGGCTACCCGGAACGCCGTGCGGAAGTCGACGCCGGCCTTCCGGATGGAGCGCAGGGTCAGCGTGTAGCCGAAGAAGAACGCCAGGACGATCGCGAGGACCATCGTCGGCACGTTGCCCCAGCCGAGTGCGGTGCCGATCACCATGCCGAGCACCTCGCCGATGGCACATCCGGTGAGGCAGTGCAGGGTGGCCTGCGCCGCCATCGCCCATCCGACGTGCCCCGTGTGCCGGGCGTGGTGTGCGTGCTCCGTGTGCTGTGCGTGGTCCTGCATGTCGATCCCCCGAAGCCGGATTGCGGGTCCTGTCGACTACAGGAACCGTATACCCCAGAGGGGTATTCCTTATTTCGCAATGTGGGGGCGGGGCCGGGTCAGACCGGGTCGCGCAGTCCCTTCAGCCGGGCGACGTCCGCCGCGTGGCCCTCCTTGCCGCCCGGTGTCTCGATGATCAGCGGCACGCCTTCGGTGGCCGGATGCGAGAACAGCTCCCGGAACGGCTCCTCGCCGATGTGGCCCGCGCCGATGTTCTCGTGGCGGTCCTTGTGGGCTCCGGCCACATCCTTGGAGTCATTGGCGTGGATCAGCTTCAGCCGCCCCTCCCCGACCGTCTCCACCAGCAGGTCCAGCGTCTCCTTCATCCCGCCGGGACCGGCCAGATCGTGTCCCGCGGCGAAGACGTGACAGGTGTCGAGACAGATACCGAGCTTCGGATGGGCGTCGAGCGCGTCGAAGTACGGGCCGAAGTCCCAGGTCCGTGAGCAGAGCGAGAACCCCTGACCGGCGGTCGACTCCAGCAGCAGGAAGGGATCGTCGTCGTGCGTCAGCTCGTCCAGCAGCGGTCGCATATGGGTACGCACCTGGGCCAGCGCCTCCGCCCGGGGCCGGCCGTTGGTCGCCGATCCGGTGTGCACCACGACGCCCAGGGCGCCGATCTCACGGGCCCGGCGCAGGGAGTGGCGCAGCGAGTCCACGGACTTCTCCACGGTCGCCCCGGTGTGCGAGCCGAAGTTGATCAGATACGGCGCGTGGACGTACGCGGGGACGTCCCCGGCGGCGCACTCGGCGCGGAACTGCTCGTCCTGCGCCGGGTTCCCGGCCGGGGTCGCCCAGCCGCGCGGATTGGCGACGAAGACCTGGATGGCCTCCGCGCCCATCTCCCGGGCGTACGGGAGGCCGACCTTGGCGAGGCCGCCGGCCACCGGTACATGGCCGCCGACAGGGTTGCGCATACGGATCTAGAGCCCCTTGGTCTTGATGGTGATGGTGCTGCCCTCGGGGGCCTGGTCGTCGCCCTCGACGGACTGGCTCGCGACCGTGTCGCTGAAGGAGAGGAACGGGCGGTCGACCTTGACCTCGAAGCCCGCGTCCTCCAGCTCGCTCCGGGCGTCGTCGACGTCCTTCCCGGTGACGTCCGGTACGTCGATCATCCGCGGGCCCTTGGAGACCGTGAGCGTGATGGTGTCGCCCTCGGCGACCTCCCGGCCCTCGGCCGGTGACTGCTGCGCGATGTCGCCCGCGTCCTCGGGGGAGTTCACCCGGTCCGGCAGCACCTTGGCCTTCAGCCCCTCCTCGTCCAGCGCGTCGGTGGCGTCCTCGACGGAGAGGCCGGTGACGTCGGGCACATCGACCGGGCTGCCCTTGGAGACCACGATCGCGACCGCGGTGTCCGGGTGGCGCTCGGTGCCCGCCTCGGGATCCGTGCGCACCACCTCACCGGCCGCCTCGTCCTCGCTGAACTCCCTGGTCGTCATGCCGGGCACCAGGCCCGCCTTCGTCAGCTTCCGCTTGGCCTCGGCCAGCGCGACGCCCTGGACGTCGGGCACCTTCACGATCTCGGGCCCGCGCGAGACCGTGATCGACACCGAGCCGTTGCCCCGGATCCGGGCTCCCGACTTCGGGTCGCTGCCGATGACCTTGCCGCGGTCGACGGTGTCGCTGTAGGTCCGTTTGACGTCCTTCAGCTCCAGACCGGAATCCGAGAGCCGCCCCTTGGCCGCCTTCTCGCTCTGGCCGAGCAGCGAGGGGACGTGGGTGAACTGTCCTGAGTTGATGTACCAGACACCGCCGCCGATCCCCAGGACCAGCAGCACGGCGACGACCGCGGCGATGATGCCGCGCTGCCCGCCCAGGCGGCCGGCCCGGCGGGACGGGGGCTGCGGCGGCAGCTGTGGGGGCATCTCCAGCCGGCTGGTGTGGTGGGCGGTGCCCTGGCCGGGCGGCAGTACCCGCCGGATCACGCTCGTGCGGTCCTCGGCGTCGTCGTGCGCCTCGGCGATGGCCTGCGGCGGCAGGGCGTCCAGCTGGGCCTCGGTCAGGCCGGAGCGGGCCCGGCGGGACTCGGCGAGCAGCTCCACCGCGTCGAACGGCCGGACCTCGGGGTCACGGGCGGTGGCGCTCGCGACCAGCTCGTCCAGCCCGGCCGGAAGCCCCGGCACGGCGGCCGAGGGCGCCGGGACGTCCTCGTTCAGATGCTGGTAGAGGACCTGGGCGGGGGAGTCGCCGCCGTGCGGCTTGGTGCCGGTGAGCATCTCGTACAGCACCACGCCGCAGGCGTAGACATCGGCGCGGGTGTCCGCGGTGCCGTGCTCGATCTGCTCGGGGGCGAGGTAGGAGACGGTGCCCAGGATGGACCCGGTGGTGTTGGTGACGGTGCCCACGGCCCGTACCAGGCCGAAGTCGGCGACCTTGACCCGGCCGTCGTCGCCTATCAGCACGTTCTCCGGCTTCATGTCCCGGTGCACGAAGCTCGCCCGGTGCGCGGCACCGAGCGCGGCGAGCACCGGCTCCAGGATGTCCAGCGCGGCCCGCGGCTGCAGTGCGCCGCGCTCACGCAGCACATCGCGCAGGGTGCAGCCCGCGACGTACTCCATCGCCAGGTAGACATACTGCCCCTGGGCGCCCTGGTCGAAGACCGCGACCACATTGGGGTGCGCGAGCCCCGCCACCGACTTGGCCTCACGGATGAAGCGCTCGACGAACGAGGCGTCGGTCGCGAGCGCCGGGTGCATCACCTTGAGGGCGAGCACCCGGTCGAGCCGGGTGTCCATGGCCCGGTAGACCGTGGCCATGCCGCCCACGGCGATGCGGGCATCGACGCGGTAGCGGCCGTCGAGCAGCTGCCCGACGAGAGGGTCCTGGAGGGTCGTATCCACGCAGCGAGTCTACGAGCCGCCACGGACACCACCGACTGCCCGGGGCAATCCTGCGGTCGTACTGCAGCCGAGCCGTGACAGGGACATGCGATCCACCGCGGCCACGGCTCCGGACGGCACGGATCAGAACGCCGGGCGCTCCGGATCCAGCGCCGCACGCCCCGCCACCGGCGACGACGCCTCGGCGAAGTGGCGGCGCGGGATCCGGCCCGCTCGGTGGGCCAGCCGGCCGCCCTCCACCGCATGCCGCATCGCGGCGGCCATCAGCTCGGGTTCCTGGGCCCGGGTCACCGCCGAGGCGAGCATCACAGCCGCGCACCCGAGCTCCATGGCCAGCGCCGCGTCCGACGCCGTCCCCGCGCCCGCGTCCAGGATCACCGGGACCCGTGCCTGCTCGGTGATCAGCTGGAAGTTGTGCGGATTGCGGATGCCCAGGCCCGAGCCGATGGGGGAGCCCAGCGGCATGACCGCCGCGCACCCCACGTCCTCCAGCTTCCGGGCCAGCACCGGGTCGTCGTTGGTGTAGGGCAGGACGGTGAAACCGTCGTCCACCAAGGTCTCCGCGGCGTCCAGCAGCTCGATCGGGTCGGGCAGCAGGGTCCGCTCGTCGGCGACCACCTCCAGCTTGACCCAGTCGGTGCCGAGCGCCTCGCGGGCCAGCCGGGCGGTGAGCACGGCTTCTCCCGCCGTGTAGCAGCCCGCCGTGTTCGGCAGGACGCGGATGGAGAGCTTCTCCAGCACGGAGAGCACGGAGCCCTGCACGGTCGGGTCGAGGCGGCGCATCGCGACGGTGGTCAGCTCGGTACCGGAGGCGGTCAGTGAGCGTTCCAGCACATCGAGGCTGGGGGCCCCGCCCGTCCCCATGATCAGCCGGGAGCCGAAAACGGTGTCCCCGAGGGTGAAGAGGTCGTCGGACACGGTCAGCCCCCCTGGACAGCGGTCAGGACCTCGACCCGGTCGCCCTCGGTGAGCGCCGCGGCGGACCACTGGCCGCGCGGGACGACGGTCTCGTTCAGGGCGGCCGCGACCCCCGAGGGGGCCGCCGTCAGAGTCGCGACGAGGGCGTCCAGGGTGGTGCCCGCCGCGACGGCGAGGGCCTCGCCGTTCACGGACACGGAGAGGGTGGTGGGCGCGGTCATGCGGGCTGCTCCTGACGTACGGGGGCGGCGACGGCCGGGAACCGGCCGGGGGAGAAGGGGCGGGCCACCTCGGGCAGCTCGCCGTCGGCCAGCAGCTGCGCCATGGCGTCACCGGTGACGGGTGTGAGCAGCACCCCGTTGCGGTGGTGGCCGGTGGCGAGGTGGAGGCCGGGCAGTGCCGTGCGGCCGAGCAGCGGCGCGTTGTCGGGTGAGGCGGGGCGCAGACCGGCCCGGGTCTCGGTGAGCGGCAGCTCGGTGATGCCGGGCACCAGCTCGTGGGCGTCGCGCAGCAGCTCGTACACCCCGCCGGCCGTGACGGTGGTGTCCCAGCCCATCTCCTCGCTGGTGGCACCGATGACCAGCTCGCCGTTCTCGCGCGGCACGAGGTAGACGTGGCTGCCCCGGACCATGGCCCGCACGGTGCGGCTGAGGAAGGGGGCGTACGCGGTGGGTACGGTCAGCCGCAGCACCTGGCCCTTGACCGGGCGGACGGGTGGCAGGACGTGGTCCGGCACCCCCGCGAGCCGGCCGCTGAAGCTGCCCGCGGCGAGCACGGTCTGATCGGCGGCCGGCCGCGAACCGTCGGCCAGTACGGCGCCGACGGCCCGGTCCCGCACCACCGCGAGCTCCTCGGCCCGTTGACGGTGGAAGACGACCCCGGCCCGCTCGCACGCGGTCAGCAGCGCGGTGGCCAGCCGGCGAGGATCGACCTGGTGGTCGCCGTCGACCCGCAGACCGCCGCGCACGCCCGGCGCCAGCATCGGCTCCAGGCGGCGGCAGTCGCGGCCGGTGAGCCATTCCGACTCCAGCCCCGACCGGCGCTGGAGCTCGTGCAGTTCCCGCAGATGGGCGCGGTCGTCGGCGTCCAGCGCGACGGCCAGGGTGCCGCAGGCGCGGAACCCGATGTCCTGTCCGCTCGCTGCCTCCAGCTCGGCCGCGAAGGCCGGATAACGCGCGGCCGAGGCGACGTTCAGCCCCAGCAGCATCTCTTCGCCGTAGTGCAGTTCGGTGACGGCGGCCAGCATGCCGGCCGCGACCCGGGCGGCCCCGCCGCCCGGATCCGGATCGACGACGGCGGTGCGCAGACCGCGCTGCGCGGCCCGCCAGGCGGTGACGAGCCCGATGATCCCGCCCCCGATGACGAGGACGTCGGACCCGCTCGTGCGGTGGATACGCATGGGCGTCCAGCCCCTCCCTTCGCCGGCATGACCCGGATCAGGTTCGTACGGTCGGAGGCCGCCCAGCCTCCCTCTCAGCCCGGTGCGCCCGGGCTCCCGCGAGTGTTTTACGTGGGGCCACCCTAGACCCCGCCCCCGGGACCGGGTGAAGGGCCTGCGGGAGCGGCGGGAGGGCAGCCGTGCGGGCGCGGCGGAGGCGCCGGCGGAGGCACCGGCGGAGGCACCCCTTTCCTGACGGGTCGTCAGTTGATTAAGGTGGTCGGGTGAACGAGCAGCAGCGGGCAGAGCGGCCGGAGCGGCAGTCGGAACAGGCGGGGCGCCGGGTGGTCGTCGTCGGCGCGGGCATGGCGGGGGTGCAGACCGCCGTGGCTCTGCGCGAGCAAGGCTTCACCGGCGCCGTCACCCTGATCGGAGCCGAACCCCATCAGCCGTACGACCGCCCCCCGCTGTCCAAGGCGGTCCTGCTCGGCAAGGCCGAGGAATCCGCCTTCGACATCGACTTCGAGGCGCTCGGCATCGAGCTGCGGCTGGGCTGCGAAGTCACCGGCGTACGCGGCACCGACCATGAACTGGACACTTCCGCCGGGCCCGTTCCCTACGACGTCCTGGTCATCGCCACCGGCGCCGAGCCCGTCGTGCTGCCCGGCTCCGACGGCGTGCCCGGCGTCCATCTGCTGCGCACCCTCGACGACGCGGCCAGGCTGCGGCCCGTCCTGGACGCGCGGCACCCCGTCGTGGTCGTCGGCGCGGGCTGGATCGGCGCCGAGTTCGCCACCGCGGCCCGCGCCGCGGGTTGCGCGGTCACCGTCGTCGAGGCCGCCGAACGGCCCCTCGCCGGCGCGCTTCCCGCCGAGGTCGCGGCCCCGATGGCCGCCTGGTACGCGGAGAGCGGCGCCGAACTCCTCACCGGGGCCAGGGTGGCCCGTATCGAGCCGGGCCGCGTGGTCCTGGCGGACGGCCGCACCGTCCCGGCCGGCGCGGTCGTCGTCGGGATCGGCGCCCGGCCGGCCACCGGCTGGCTGGCCGGCTCCGGCGTCGCGCTCGGCCCCGACGGATCGGTGACCGCCGACGCGGCCCTGCGCACCTCGCTGCCCGATGTGTACGCCGTCGGTGACTGCGCCTCGTTCCCCTCGGCTCGCTACGGGGCACGCCTGCTGGTCCACCACTGGGACAACGCCCTGCAGGGGCCGCGGACCGCGGCCGCCCACATCGTCGGGGCCGGCGGGGACGGCGCGCGGCCGCCCGCCTACGATCCCGTGCCCTACTTCTGGTCCGAGCAGTTCGGCCGGTTCGTGCAGTACGCGGGCCACCACGCGGGCGCGGACACCCTGCTGCGGCGAGGCGATCCGGCCGGTGCCGCCTGGTCGGTGTGCTGGCTGCGGGACGGCGTCCTGGTCGCGGTACTCGCCGTCGGCCGGCCGCGCGATCTGATCCAGGGGCGCAAGCTCATCGAGGCGGGGGCGCGGCTCGACCCCGGGCCGGCCGGTGACGCGTCCGTGCCGCTGAAGTCGGCGGTCCTTCCGGAGGTGGCGGGACCCTGAAGGGCTGAGTCCGGGTATCGGCTGTCAGTCCGGGATGGCAGGCTTGTCCTGTGACCGAGATTGACGCAAAGATCGATGCTCTCGTCCCTGCCTGGCTCCACCTGCCGGACATCGCCGAATTGTTCGATGTCCAGGTGACGCGTGTACGGCAGCTGGTCAAGGATGGCCAGCTCATCGCCGTACGACGTGGTGAGAACCGGGCGCTCCAGGTGCCTGCCGCCTTCATCGACGGCGACAAGGTGGTCAAGGGCCTTTCGGGGACCCTGACGCTCCTGAGGGACGACGGCTACTCCGACGAGGAGATGCTGGAATGGCTCTTCACTCCCGACCCGAGCCTGCCGGGCACGCCCGCGCAGGCGCTGAGTGAGAATCGCGGCACGGAGGTGAAGCGCCGCGCCCAGGCGCTCGCCGTCTGACCGACAGCCGTACAGAAG
>NZ_JBHVWF010000078.1:0-37584 GCF_042882365.1 Streptomyces sp. NPDC058221
GCGCCCACCTATATCACCACTCCTATTTTGTTGGCCTGCTTCTTTTGTTTTATCCACACACCTCTTTGGGGGGTCCGGCGGGGCGCCGGCCCGGCCCCCCCTGAGGGAATCCGGGCCGGCCGCCGTGCCTCACGCCAGGTGGAACACCTCGGTGAGCGGCACCATCGCGTCGTCCGCCGCCTCGGGCTGCTCGAAGAAGGCAGCCATGTCCCGCTGCCACCTCTCGTTCACCCCGGTGGCGGCCATCGCCTCGCGTGCCGCGTCGAAGTCCTCCGTCTCCAGATAGCCGACGAGCAGCCCGTCCTCGCGCAGGAAGAGCGAGTAGTTGTGCCAGCCCGCCGCGGAGAGCGCGTCGAGCATCTCGGGCCAGACCGCGGCATGCCGCTCGCGGTACTCGTCGATCCGGTCCTTGCGTACGTTCAGCAGGAAGCAGACACGCTGCATGAGAACGCCTCCTGATCTCTCTGTGCGTCTCTGTGTGCCTCTGTGCAGCGGCGGCTCAGAAGTCGAACTTGTCGATGTTCTTCTTGTCGAAGACGGTCGGCTTGCCGAGGATGACCTCGCCGTCCTTGCCGATCGTGTACTCGCCGAGCTTGCCCGCCTTGAACTTCTCGCCCTGTGCGCCGGTGATCTGACCGGACGCCAGCGCAGCGGCCGCGTACGAACCGAGGTAGCCGAGCTCCTCCGGGTTCCACAGCGAGAACTGCTCGACCGTGTCGTCCTTGATGTACTTGCGCATCTGGTTCGGCGTGCCCAGACCGTTCAGCACGACCTTGCCCTTGTACGAGGAGTCGCTCAGGTAGCGGGCGGCGGCCGCGATGCCGACCGTGGTGGGCGAGATGATGCCCTTCAGGTCCGGGTAGGCCTGCATCAGACCCTGGGTCTGCTGGAACGACTTCTGGTCCGCGTCGTCCCCGTACGCCACCTTCACCAGCTTCATGCCCTTGTACTTGGGCAGCTTCAGCTCGTCCTTCATGAAGTCGATCCAGGTGTTCTGGTTCGTCGCGTTCTGGGTGGCCGAGAGGATCGCGATCTTGCCCTTGTAGCCGATCTGCTCACCGAGGTGCTGCACCAGGCTGCGGCCGATCTCCTCGGAGCTCGCCTGGTTGATGAAGAGCTGGCGGCACTCCTTCGCGGTGTCGGAGTCGTACGCCACGACCTTGATGTTCTTCTTCATGGCCTGCTTCAGCGGGCCGCACACCGCGTTCGGGTCGTTGGCCGCGACCAGGATCGCGTCCTGGCGCTGCTGGATCAGCGTGTTGATGTAGCTGACCTGCGAGGAGGCACTGGCGTCGGACGGGCCGACCTCCTTGCCCGTGCCGCCGTACTCCTTGGCCGCATCGATCCCCGCGTCGTCGACGATCTTCTCGTACGGGTTGTTGATCTGCTTGGGCAGGAAGGCGAGCTTCAGCCCCTTCTTGAGCGCCGCACCCGGATCGGCCTTCGCCGTGGCCCCGGACTTCGTGGACTCCTTGTCGGAACTGTCCTTCGTGGTGCCGGAACAGGCGCTGAGGGCGAGGGCGAGCGAGAGCGCGGTGGCGGCGGTGGTGACGGCGCGGCGCCCTGCGGCATTGCGGAGCATCATGGCGGCGGTGTGCCTTTCGAGGAGTACGTACGAGGACGAAGAAGGAGGGATCAGGGGCGGGCACCGGCGGCGCGCCGGTGGCGTCGTTCGACCACGGCCGCGATGACGCGTGGGGTGAGGACGGAGGCCACGAGCAGCAGACCGGTCACGATGACCTGCACCTCGTTGGCGATGTCGTTGAGCGTCAGCAGGTTCTTCAGGACACCGATGAGCAGCACCCCGGCGACCGCGCCGAAGAGCGTGCCCTTCCCGCCGTCGAAGTCGATGCCGCCGAGCAGCACGGAGGCGATGACGAGCATTTCGAAGCCGAGCCCGTTGTCCGCGCGGGCGCTTCCGTAGCGGAGGGTGAAGACGATCCCCGCGAAGGCGGAGAACAGCCCGGTGACGACGAACAGCAGCAGCTTGATCCGCTTGACCCGGATGCCCGCGAAGTAGGCGGCCTCCTCCTGCGCGCCGATCGCGAACAGGGAACGCCCCAGGCCGGTCGCGTGCAGCACGATCGCGGTGATGACCGCGAGCACGATGAACAGGACGACGGGGTAGGTGAGGAAGGTGCCGGGCACCGTGGTCGTGTCGACCGCCCAGTCCGAGTACGTCTGCGGGAAGTCGGTCACCGCGTCGCTGCCGAGTGCCACCGAGGCCAGGCCCCGGTAGAGCGCCAGCGTGCCGATCGTGACGGCCAGCGACGGCAGTCCGACCTTGGTGACCAGCCAGCCGTTGAGCAGCCCTCCGGCGATGCCCACCAGCAGCACCACCGGCACGATCGTCTCGAACGCCCATCCCGCGTCCCACAGCGCACCGGTCAGCGCGCTGCCCAGGCCGAGCATGGAGGCGACCGAGAGGTCGACCTGCCCGGCGACCACCAGCAGCGTCATCGGCAGCGCGATGAGGGCGACTTCGGCGATGTCGTTGAAGGCGAACGCGAGGTTCTCACCGGAGCCGAAGCCGTCGGTGGTGCCGAGTCCGACCACGACGACCGCCACCAGAAGCGCCCCGACCGCGGTGTCCCAGCGCAGTGCCAGGCCGCGCAGGGAACCCTTCGTCCTGGCTGACCCCCGCGGGGCGGTGGGCACTGCCTTCTCGGTCTCAGGCGCCATTGCCATGCCGGGCGCTCCTCTTCCTCAGTGCGGCGGTCATCCGCAGGTTCACGATTCGGTCGATGCTGATGGCCAGGAGCAGCAGCGCGCCGGTGATGGCGCCCTGCCAGAACGAGTCGACCTTCAGGACCACCAGCACGCTGCCGATGGTGGTGAGCAGCAGGGCGCCCAGTGCCGCGCCCCAGACCGTGCCCGTGCCGCCGGTGATGGCGACGCCGCCGACGACGACGGCGCTCACGACGGTCAGCTCCCAGCCGTGCGCGTTGTCCGCGACGACCGTGCCGAACCTGGCGAGCCACAGGGTGCCCGCGAAGCCGGCGACGGCTCCGGAGAAGGCGTACGCGGCCAGGATCCGGCGCCGTATCGGCACCCCGGCGAGCACCGCGGCCTCCGGGCTCGACCCGATCGCGTACAGCTCGCGCCCCGAGCGGTAGCTGCGCAGGAAGTACGCGGTCGCGGCGAGCAGCACCACGGTGATCAGCGGCAGGTACGGCACCCCCAGGAGGCTTCCGCTGCCGAGCCCCAGAATCTGGTCGGGGACCTCGGCCGCGCCGATCTGGTCGCCCTGGGCCCACCAGTAGTCGACGCCCTGGATGATGTAGAGCATGCCGAGCGTCACGACGAGCGCCGGCACCTTGCCGAAGCTGACGAGCGCGCCGGAGACCAGCCCGCACACCACCCCGATGGCGATGCCCAGCAGCATGACGGTGACCACGCCGTGATCGGTCCCGGCGACGAACTTGCCGCAGGCGAAGGCCGAGAGACCGACGACGGAGCCGACCGACAGATCGATGTTGCGGGTGATGACGACGGCGGACTGGCCGACCGCGAGCAGCACCAGGATCGAGGAGTTGAGCAGCAGGTCCTTGATGCCCTGGTCGGACAGGAAGCGCGGATTGGCCAGATAGGTGCCGAGGATCAGCAGGATCAGCGCGCCGGCGATGGAGATCTCGCGGGCCCGGAAGACGGTGTCCACGAGCGAGGCCGCGCTGCGGGCCGGCGCCTTCGGGTCGCTGTCCGGCGGGCTTACGACGGTGGTGGTCATGCCGCTGTCCTTTCGCCGAGTCCGGTCGCCGCCGCCATGACGGTCTCCTCGGTGGCATCCGCGCGCGGGAGTTCGGCGACGAGCCGGCCCTCGTGCATGACGAGCACCCGGTCGGCCATGCCGATCACCTCGGGCAGATCGGAGGAGATCATCAGCACCGCGAGCCCTTCGGCAGCCAGTGCGGAGAGCAGTCGGTGGACCTCGGCCTTGGTGCCGACGTCGATGCCGCGGGTGGGCTCGTCGACGATGAGTACGGAGGGTTCGGTCGCCAGCCACTTGGCCAGCACGACCTTCTGCTGGTTGCCGCCGGAGAGCACTCCGACGGTGTCGGCCAGCCGGTTGTACTTGAGCTGGAGGCGCAGGGCCCAGTCGGCGGCCCGGTCGTGCTCCAGGGCCCGGCTGACCAGCCCGCTGCGCCGGACCTCGTCGAGTCCGGTGAGGCCGATGTTGCGCTCGATGGACATCTCCATGACGAGCCCGCGCTGCCGGCGGTCCTCGGGCACGAGGGCGAGTCCGGCGGCCATCGCGGCGGTGGGCGAACCGGCGCGCAGCGCGGTGCCGTTCACCCGCACCTCGCCGGCGTCGGCGCGGTCGACACCGAAGACGGCCTGGGCCACCTCGGTACGGCCGGCCCCGACGAGCCCGGCCAGTGCGACGATCTCGCCCCGGCGCACCTCGAACGACACGTCACGGAAGACGCCTTCCCGGGTCAGCCGCTGTACGGAAAGGGCGACTTCGCCGACGGTGGCGTCCTGCTTCGGGTAGAGGTCGTCGAGGTCGCGGCCGACCATGAGGCGCACGAGGCCGTCCTCGGTGAGCCCTTCCAGCGGCTCGGAGGAGATCCACCTGCCGTCGCGGAGGGTGGTGACGCGCTGACACAGCTCGAAGATCTCGTCGAGCCGGTGCGAGATGAACAGCACGGCCGCACCCTCGGCGCGCAGCGTCCGTACGACGGAGAACAGCCGGGCCGTCTCGCTGCCGGTGAGGGCCGCGGTCGGCTCGTCCATGATCAGGACACGGGCCTCGAAGGAGAGCGCCTTGGCGATCTCGACGATCTGCTGGTCGGCGATGGAGAGCCCGCGGGCCGGCCGGTCGGGGTCCAGGTCGACACCGAGCCGGCGCATCAGCCCCTCGGTCGTGTCGTGCACGGCCCTGCGGTCGATCCGCCCGAAGGAACGCCGGGGCTGACGGCCCATGAAGATGTTCTCGGCGATGGACAGATCGGGGAAGAGCGTCGGTTCCTGGTAGATGACGGCGATACCGGCATCGCGGGCGGCGGCGGGGCCGTTGAAGACGACGGGCTCACCGTCGAGCAGTACGACACCGTTGTCAGGGCGGTGCACGCCGGCGAGCGCCTTGATGAGGGTGGACTTTCCCGCGCCGTTCTCCCCGGCGAGCGCATGTGCCTCACCAGGGAAGAGTTCGAGTGACACGTCCTGCAGGGCCCGTACGGCGCCGAAGGACTTGCTCACACCCTTCAGCGCCAGAACCGGCGCCGGCTCCGGGGCCGCGTCCGGGCCCTTGGCGGACTTGTTCATGAGGGGCTCCTGAGCGGTGGACTGAGCCGGCGGAAGGCCGCAGGGGCCCACACGTCGTGAAAGGTTTCAATCGGGCTCCTCGGAAGCTAGACGGGGTTTGCGGGCCTAGTCAATGGGTGGGCAGCGGGAATTTCCTGAGGTTGAAGGGAGGGGCGAGGGGAAAAATGACGAGGAGGGGCTGCGGGGGTCCTGGCCCTGAGCGGCACCTCGATGGGGCGACTGGCTCCCGCTGTGCTGAATCGATTCATGTATGTGCCTGACGCATCCGGCACCAGTCGCCGCGGATATCACCGGGCGCTGTACGGGGCTCCGTTGGTAGCGTCCCCACGACCAGCGGCGTCACGGCGGAGGGAGCGAGCCATTACACCCCACAGGTTCCCCGAGGCGGTCGTGCACACCGCGCATCTGACGCTCCGGCCGTTCACGTCCGAGGACATCGAGGACACCAGGGCTGCCTGCTCGGACGAACTGACCCAGCGATGGCTTCCCCTCCCGCGTCCGTACACCGCCGACGACGCCAGGGCCTGGTGCGCCGATGTGGCTCCTGCGCTGCGTGAGTCGGGCGACGGTATCCACTTCGCGATCACCGCCCGTTCCGGGGGCAGACTGCTGGGGACCGTCGGCCTGAAGAAGACCGACTGGCGGGCGCTGGTCAGCGAGGTCGGCTACTGGGTGGCGCCCTGGGCCCGGGGTCGCGGAGTCGCCTCGCAAGCCACCTCGGCCCTCGCCCGATGGCTCCTGGACGATCAGGGTTTCCAGCGGATGGAGCTCAGGGCGGCGGTGGAGAACCTCGCATCGCAGCGTGTGGCGGCCAAGGCGGGGATGCACTACGAGGGCACGATGCGCAATGCCGGCTTCGTGCACGGCGGCCGGATCGATCTCCGTCTCTACTCGGCGGTCAGGTCAATCGATTCAACGCGCTGAACTGCGCCGAACCGCGCCGGGCGGGTGTCCAGGCCACGGCGGCCTCCGTGTGTGGCGGAAGTCCGGCGAGCCCATTGGCAAGATCACTCACCATTCATCACCCCTTTTGGTCGGGTGTGTGAGCTGATGTCATTGCTTGCCCGTCTCATTTCCGGGCGCCGAATCCAAGCCATCCTGGCCGTGCTCCACGGTGTGGCGCGGTGCATGTCCGGGTCCGGTTCGGGCGGATTCCAGGGACGGGCGCCTGTCGCAACCGGCGCGAAAACGGTCCCGGGCGGGCCGTCACCCTCCCCATCAGGGCGTCCGTGCAGCCTTACGCCGTCACTACGCGGCGCCCGCTAGCGTCCCTCCGACCAGCAAAAAGGCCCTCCCGAGGGAGGGCCCGACATGGGCTGGGCTGAAGCGCCCCCGGCAGGACTCGAACCTGCGGCCAAGCGCTTAGAAGGCGCCTGCTCTATCCACTGAGCTACGGGGGCCGGGTGGTGGCCGCGGCGGCCTGGAGCCCTGGGACCCGGGCGGTCCGTGACCTGCCGGGACAAGGATAGGGCTCCGATCGCCTCGACCCGGTTGCTTCACCTGCGTGGCACGATGTGGAGGTTCGGTGAAGCGAAACGATAATCGCAGGTAGGTGCGATTCATGCATCGCTTTTGGCGCCTCACGCCCCGGGTGTTGTGCACTCGTTATGCCTGCGCCCCACTCGTCCCGTCTGTCCTGAGGAGGAACCGCCGCGCAGAGGGGTCTATACGCTTCAAAAAGGCGCCAAAATTGGGCATTCTTCGCATGTGGTGACCTTGGACGTACGGCCTCAGCTCATCGACGCACTTTCCGCCCTGCGCGACCGTGTCGCTGCCGTGCGTCTTCCACTCCCGCTGCCGGGCGCCCCACGCGCCAGGCAGACCAGGATCGAGCTGCTCGCGCAGCTCGACGACTACTTGCTGCCCCGGCTCAAGGATCCGGAGGCGCCCCTGCTCGCCGTCATCGGCGGGTCCACGGGCGCGGGCAAATCGACGCTCGTCAACTCCCTGGTGGGCCGCCGGGTCAGTGAGGCCGGGGTGCTGCGGCCGACGACCCGGACCCCGGTGCTCGTCTGCCATCCGGATGATCATCACTGGTTCGCGGACATCCGGGTGCTCCCGCAGCTGACCCGGGTCTGGCTGCCGCCGGAGGAGTCCGCCAACCCCGGCCAGTGCGACAACCTCGACGGAGCGGACGGGAACGCGGCCGAGGAAGGGACCGCGCTGCGCGTCGAGACCGCCGCCGGGCTGCCGCGCGGACTCGCCCTGCTCGACGCCCCCGACATCGACTCCCTCGTCGTGCGCAACCGCGTACTGGCCGCCGAACTCGTCTGCGCGGCGGACGTCTGGGTGATGGTGACCACCGCCGCCCGGTACGCCGACGCCGTGCCGTGGCATCTGCTGCGTACCGCCAAGGAGTACGACGCCTCGCTCGTCACCGTCCTGGACCGGGTGCCGCACCAGGTGATCGCCGAGGTCTCGCGGCAGTACGGGGCGCTGCTCACCAAGGCCGGTCTCGGCGAGGTGCCGCGCTTCACCATCCCCGAGCTGCCCGAATCGGCGGGCGGCGGCAGCGGACTGCTCCCCACCACGGCGGTCGCCCCGCTGCGTGCCTGGCTCGCCCACCGCGCACAGGATCCGGCGGCCCGTCAGCAGGCGGTCGGGCGTACGGCGGCCGGGGTCATCGACTCGCTCGACGTCCGGATGCCCGCGCTGGCCGGGGCCGTCGCGGCACAGTACGCGGCTGCCGTACGGCTGACCGGTGTGGTCGAGGACGCGTACCGCAAGGAGGGCGCACGCGTCCGGCGGCGGATCCAGAACGGCGGCGCGCTGGCCGGCGACGCCCGGACCCGGTGGCGCGGATACCCGCTGTACAGCACCTCCGAAGAGGTACTCGAAGCCCTGGTGGAGAGCCTCGCCGCACTCCTGGAGTGCGCGGTCGCGGCCGCCGACGAGCAGATCCGGGCGACCTGGCAACGGGAGCCCGCGGCCGGCGTGTTCGGCTTCGAGACGGTGGGACGGGAGGAAGGCGGCTGGGGGCCCGCGGAGGACATCCGGGGCCGGATCGCCATGACCGTACGCCGGTGGCGCAGGGTCCTGGAGGAGCTGGCCGAGGAGGAGGTGCGCCTCATGGAGCGCAACGCCGCGCCCGACCCGGAGACCGTCGCCGCGCTGCTGGCCGCCGCCCTGCTCGGCGGGCGCCGGGCACGTACCGCCGGGGAACAGCTTGCCGAACGCATCGGCGCCCAGGGTGCGCTGCGCCTCCGCGACAAGGGCGGGGCCCTGCTCACCAGCTATCTCGACCAGGTGCTCGACGGCGAACGCGACCGGCGCCTCGCGCCGCTGGACGCCCTCGACGTGGCGCCCGAGCCACAGGCCGAACTGATTGCCGCGCTGTCCGTACTGCAGAAGGAGAGGTGGCAGCGATGACTGCCGTCACTGACGAAGGTCCGGGACAGAGCAGCGGACCGGAACGGGATCCGGAGCAGAGCCCGGAAGAGGGTTCCGCCCCCCGCGAAGGGCTGCATGAGGACCGGGACAGGCCGGGCAGGGGCTGGGACGACGGGCTCATCGCCCGCCGCGCCGACGCCACCGCCGGGGCCGCACCCGAGGCAGCACCCCAAGCCGTTCCGGAGGAAGACGTACGCCCGCAGGTCGAGGCGTACGTCCCCTCCGGCAGCCCGCTCAGCCCCCGGCTGGACGCACTGCGCGAGCTCGTCGGACTCTCCAGGGCCCGCCTCGACCGGACCGACCTCGCCGAGGCGGGCCGGGTGCTCGACGAGGCCGCCGCACGCCAGCGGCTCTCCTCCCGGCACACCGTCGTCGCCATCGCCGGAGCGAGCGGCAGCGGCAAATCGACGCTCTTCAACTCCCTCGCGGGCGCTCAGATCTCCGAATCCGGTCTGCGCAGGCCGACCACGGCAGCGCCGATCGCCTGCTCGTGGACGGACGGCGCCGCCGGGCTGCTGGACCGGCTGGCCATCCCGGGTCGGCTCAGGCGCAGGCCGCAGCCGAGCGGTGCGGGCGCCGACGAGGCGCTCCAGGGGCTCGTCCTGGTCGATCTGCCCGACCACGACTCGGCGGCCGCCGGGCACCGCGACCAGGTCGACCGGGTCCTGGCGCTGGTCGACGCGGTGGTCTGGGTCGTGGACCCGGAGAAATACGCGGACGCCGCCCTGCACGAGCGCTATCTGCGCCCGCTCGCCGGACACGCCGAAGTCACCTTCGTGGTTCTCAACCAGATCGACCGGCTGCCCGGGGAGGCCGCCGACCAGGTCCTTGACGACCTGCGCCGGCTGCTCGACGAGGACGGCATGGCCCTCGGCGAACACGGTGAACCGGGCGCCACCGTCCTCTCGCTGTCCGCGCTCACCGGCGACGGGGTGGGTGAACTGCGGGAACTCCTCGGCCGGTTCGTCCAGGAGCGTACGGCCGCGACGCGCCGACTCTCCGCCGATGTGGACGCCGCCGCCGCCAGGCTCCGTCCGGTGTACGTCGCCGAGGGGCGGCCCGGACTGGGGGAGCGGTCCCGGGAGGAGTTCGCCGACCGGCTCGCGGAAGCCGTCGGCGCCGCCGCGGCGGGCCAGGCGGCGGAGCGCGAATGGCGCCGCAACGCGGGCCGGGCCTGCGGGACGCCGTGGCTGCGGCTGTGGCGCTGGTACGAGTCCACCCGGCAGCCGCACGGTCTGGACCGGACGGCATTCACCGCACCGCCGGAGGAGCAGCTCACCGCACGCCAGCGGGTCGAACAGGCGGTACGCACCGTCGCGGACGACGCCGTCGAAGGGCTGCCGGGCCCATGGGCGCAGGCGGTGCGCGAGGCCGCGGTGCACGGGGCGCAGGGGCTGCCGGAGGCGCTCGACGAACTGGCCGAGCGGGCCGGTGCGGCGCCGGCGCGGGGCGCGGACGCCGACAGCGGCGAGGCGGCGGACCCGGCGGGTCAGGGCGGACGGACCGGGCCGCACCGGGGGCGCGGGGCCAGGCCGCCGCGGCCCGCCTGGTGGCCCGCGGCCGTGCTGGCGCAGGTCGCGATGACGCTGCTGCAGATCTTCGGCGGCCTGTGGCTGCTCGGCCAGATCGTCGGGGTGATCGAACCGGGGCTGCTGACACCCGCTCTGGTGATGCTGGCCGGGGTCATCGGCGGTCCGCTGGTGGAGTGGTCGTGTGCGGCGGCCGCCCGGGGGCCCGCGCGGCGGTACGGCCAGGAGGCCGAGCGCCGGCTGCGGGAGGCCGCGGCGGCCTGCGGGCGGGCCCGGGTGCTCGATCCGGTGGCGGCGGAACTGGTGCGCTATCGCGAGGTGCGGGAGCGCTATGTGGCGGTGACGGAGTTTTCCACAATGGCCCGTTAGTCCACAGGCCCCAGCAGGAATTCCGCCTCCCCTTCAGCATGGGATCAGTGACCGGACGCAAGGGTGCGGCTCACTGAATCCCGGCCGAAGGGGAGGCGTAGTCATGAACGAGACCTTGGTGACGCTGGTGGGCAATGCGGCCACCGGTGTGGAGTTCCGGGAGACCGCGAGCGGGGGAATGGCGCGCTTCCGGTTCGCGGTGACGCCGCGGCGCTGGGACCGGGAGAAGCAGCTCTGGGCGGACGGGCACACCAGCTTCTACACGGTGTGGGCCTGGCGGACCCTGGCAGCGAATCTGACAGGTTCCGTTTCCGTCGGGGAACCCCTGGTGGTGCACGGCAGGCTGAAGGTGCGTGAGGAGGAACGGGAAGGGCAGCGAAGGACGTTCGTGGACATCGAGGCGGTGGCGGTGGGCCACGATCTGACCCGGGGGACGTCGGCGTTCCGACGGGTGGTCAGGGGCGAGCCGGGGCTGGTGTCCCGCACCGGCGGCCAGGGAGCGGCCGAGCCGGATCGCTGGGCGGTGCGGGAGCGGGCCGAGTCCGGGGCCGGGCCCGATGCCGGGCCGGAACAGCAGGACCGGACCGGCCGGCCGGATCAGCCGGTTCTTCCCGCCGAGCCGGTTCTTCCCACCGCGAGGCGACGGGCAGCCCGCCGGAAGGACGGAGCCGAGCTCGTGTCCGCGTCGTGACACGTCACACCAACCACGCCTGTCCCACGTGTTACCGGGGATAACGATTCTGAGTCGGAATGGTTGTCCGACGGTATGACGGGGGACTGTGCTTCGCTTCGTCCTTAGGATTCCCCAGTACTCACAGGGCACTTGAGTCGGCTGGCGGGACATTCCCCACACGCGCACCAGGCGCGAGGGTCTCGCCCGGAGGGGAATTCTGTGTTTTCTGCTTCTTCAGCGACCGCTTCGTCATCAAGGACGACGGTCAATTCCCGACGGATCCGGGGCATATCCCGCCTGGCGGCCTCGGTGGTGGCGTCCGGTCTGATCGTGACCGGCACCCTCGCCGGTGCGGGCGGCGCGGCCGCCGACGAGGCGCCCCAGCACCAGGGCGGCGCGAGCGCGGTTCTGGACGGGTTGAAGACATTTGACGTCGCGGAGCTCCACACGGACGGCAAGAATCAGAAACTGCCCGCCGGTCTCTTCGAGATGACGGTCGACGGCGGCGGCAAGCTCAAGACGTACTGCATCGACATCCACAACCCCACCCAGGACCAGGCGAAGTACCTGGAGACCCCCTGGGCCCAGACCTCGCTGGGCAGCAACAAGAACGCCGGCCGGATCCGCTGGATCCTGGAGCACTCCTACCCGCAGGTCGACGACCTCTCGGCGCTGGCCGAGGCAGCCGGCACCGGGCCGCTCACCGAGAAGACCGCGGCAGCGGGCACCCAGGTCGCCATCTGGCGCTTCTCGGACAACGCCGATGTCGACGCCTCGGACGGTGCGGCGGAGAAGCTCGCCGACTGGCTGGAGAAGACCGCCACGGACGCGGCCGAGCCCAAGGCGTCGCTCGCCCTGGACCCGGCCGCGGTGTCCGGCCTGTCCGGTGAACGGCTGGGGCCGGTCACCGTCCGCACCAACGCCGGTCAGGTCTCGGTGGCCCCGCCTGCCGACTCCGCCAGCGGCGTCAAGGTCACCGACAAGAAGGGCAAGACCGTCACCACGGCGGCCAACGGCTCCGAGCTCTACTTCGACGTGCCGGCCGGCTCCGCCGACGGTTCCGCCTCGCTCACCGTCCAGGCCACCACCTCGGTGCCCGTCGGCCGGGCCTTCGCCGGCGTGACCAGGAGCCAGACCCAGATCCTGGCCGGCTCCAGCGAGACCACGGTCTCGGCGAGCGCCACCGCCACCTGGGCCAAGAAGGGCGCGATCCCGGCGCTCTCCGCGAAGAAGAACTGCGCCAAGGGCGGCGTCGACGTCACGGCGAGCAACAAGGGCGACGAGGCGTTCACCTTCGAGCTGGCCGGGGCGGAGCACACCGTCGCGGCGGGCAGGTCCGAGACGGTGACCGTGCCGGTCGCCGAGGACCAGGCGTACGACTTCACGATCACCGGTCCTGGCGGGTTCTCGAAGACGTTCAGCGGCGTGCTGGACTGCAGGACCAGCGGCAGCGGCACCGGCGGCCTCGAAACACAGACCGCCGACCAGCCCAGCACGACCACCGCCACGGCGGGCGGCAGCACCACCGGAGCCGAGGGCGACCTCGCCGAGACCGGCAGCTCCAACGCCACCCCGGTCATCGCGGGCGTCGCGATCGCCCTGGTCGTCATCGGCGGCGGCGCGGTCTTCTTCCTCCGCCGGCGCAAGGGCCAGCCCTCCGGTGAGTGACGATCGGTAGGCTCACGGTCACGATGTGCTGATGGCGGCCCCGGTGCGCAGTCGCGTACCGGGGCCGTCGTGTACCCCGGGCCCGGCCGGGGTGTTCCGAGGGCCGGGAAGGCGCGTACCGAGGGCCGGACCGGTTTCCATCCGGGCACGGCCGTCAGGCAAGATGGGGTGTATCTGCCCACTCATCGATTGCCGGACGGTTTCTCTTGGCTGAGTACATCTACACGATGCGCAAGACACGCAAGGCGCACGGCGACAAGGTCATCCTTGACGACGTGACGCTGAGCTTCCTGCCCGGCGCGAAGATCGGTGTGGTGGGTCCCAACGGTGCCGGTAAGTCCACGGTGCTGAAGATCATGGCGGGCCTGGAGCAGCCGTCCAACGGTGACGCCTTCCTGTCGCCCGGGTTCAGCGTCGGCATCCTCATGCAGGAGCCCCACCTCGACGAGTCGAAGACCGTCCTGGAGAACGTGCAGGACGGCGCCGCCGAGATCATGGGCAAGCTCCAGCGCTTCAACGAGGTCGCCGAGCTCATGGCGACCGACTACTCCGACGCGCTCATGGACGAGATGGGCAAGCTCCAGGAGGACCTGGACCACGCCAACGCCTGGGACCTGGACGCCCAGCTGGAGCAGGCCATGGACGCCCTGGGCTGCCCGCCCGGCGACTGGCCCGTCACCACCCTCTCCGGTGGCGAGAAGCGCCGCGTCGCGCTCTGCAAGCTGCTCATCGAGGCCCCGGACCTGCTGCTGCTCGACGAGCCCACCAACCACCTCGACGCCGAGTCGGTGAACTGGCTGGAGCAGCACCTCTCGAAGTACGCGGGCGCCGTGGTGGCCGTCACCCACGACCGGTACTTCCTGAACAACGTCGCCGAGTGGATCCTCGAACTCGACCGCGGCCGCGCCATCCCCTACGAGGGCAACTACTCCACGTACCTGGAGAAGAAGGCCACCCGCCTCAAGGTCGAGGGCCGCAAGGACGAGAAGCGCCAGAAGCGGCTCAAGGAAGAGCTGGAGTGGGTCCGCTCCAACGCCAAGGGCCGGCAGACCAAGTCCAAGGCACGCCTCGCCCGTTACGAGGAGATGGCGGCCGAGGCGGACAAGATGCGGAAGCTGGACTTCGAGGAGATCCAGATCCCGCCGGGCCCGCGGCTCGGTTCCATCGTCGTCGAGGTCGAGAACCTCTCCAAGGCCTTCGGCGACAAGGTCCTCATCGACAACCTGTCCTTCACGCTGCCGCGCAACGGCATCGTCGGCATCATCGGTCCGAACGGCGCGGGCAAGACCACGCTGTTCAAGATGATCCAGGGCCTGGAGACGCCGGACTCCGGCGCCATCAAGGTCGGCGACACGGTCAAGATCTCCTACGTCGACCAGTCCCGCGCCAACATCGACCCGAAGAAGACCCTCTGGGCCGTCGTGTCGGATGAGCTGGACTACATCAACGTCGGCCAGGTCGAGATGCCTTCGCGGGCGTACGTCTCCGCGTTCGGCTTCAAGGGCCCGGACCAGCAGAAGCCGGCCGGTGTGCTCTCCGGTGGTGAGCGCAACCGCCTCAACCTGGCGCTGACGCTCAAGGAGGGCGGCAACCTGCTGCTCCTCGACGAGCCCACCAACGACCTCGACGTCGAGACCCTCTCCTCGCTGGAGAACGCGCTCCTGGAGTTCCCGGGTGCGGCCGTGGTCATCTCCCACGACCGCTGGTTCCTTGACCGGGTCGCCACGCACATCCTGGCGTACGAGGGCGACTCCAAGTGGTACTGGTTCGAGGGCAACTTCGAGTCGTACGAGAAGAACAAGGTCGAGCGCCTCGGTGCGGACGCGGCCCGTCCGCACCGCGCCACGTACAAGAAGCTCACGCGAGGCTGATCGTCTTGGCTCGTCATATCTACAGCTGCCCGCTGCGCTGGTCGGACATGGATGCCTTCGGCCACGTCAACAACGTGGTCTTCCTCCGCTATCTGGAGGAGGCGCGCATCGACTTCATGTTCCGGCTGGCGCCGGGGGACGGCTCGCCGTCGTTCGCGGGCGGGTCCGTCGTGGCCCGGCACGAGATCGACTACGTCCGCCCGCTGGTCCACCGGCACTCGCCGGTGACCGTCGAGTCGTGGGTCACGAAGATCGGTGCCGCGTCGCTGACGATCGCGTACGAGATCAAGGACCCCGAGCAGGTGTACGTACGGGCGTCGACGATCGTCGTGCCGTACGACCTGGCCGCGGAACGTCCTCGGCGGATCTCCGCCGAGGAGAAGCTCTTCCTCCAGAAGTACCTGGCCGAGGAGCCCGCGGCGGCATGACAGTGCCCGTGCAGTCGCTGCGGTTCGCCGACGCGAGGGAGGCCGCGGATCTCGCGGGCTTCCTCCGACGGCTGCTCCACTACGACCGGGCCGCCGCCGTACGGCTCCAGGCCGGCGGCGGGGCACTCGCCGTGTTCGGCCGGCCGGCGTCGTTCGAGGTCCTGGCGATCCGGGCGGTGCGGCTGGCGGGCCCGGACCGCTTCGCGGGCACCGATGACCTCGATGTCACCGTGTCGGCCGGTGAACTGCTCGAATCGCTGGACACCGAGGGGCCGGACGCCGGTGCGGGCGCGCTGCCCTCGCCGGTGACCGGACCGCCGTGGACGGGAGTGCTGCCCCCGCGCGGTGGCTGGCAGGAGTGCCACCCCGGCCTGCCCGACCCCGTCTCCCTGCGTAAGGCGCTGAGCGCCGCCGTGACGGAGTTCCGGGCGCGCGACGAGGCGCTGCCCGAGGACCGGCGTACGCGGGCGGAGCGGGATCTCATCGGCCGCGATATCTGGTCCCGGACCGTCGGCGGCACGGAGCTGCCGCTGCGGGCCGTGCACGCGGCACAGGCACTCGGCTTCCTCCGGTCCGCACCGGACTTCCCCGTCGCACTGCTCGCGTCGGGGGCGTGGCTGCGGCTGCGCACCCCGTTCGGCGCCATCGCGTTGCGGCGGGCCGGGGCGGCGGGCGGACTGGGGATGCTAGGAGTCTCGGTGGGCGGTTAGGGCCTGATCAGGGGGAAGTTCACCAGCGCATGTGGACGTCCTCGGCCCAGCCCAGCAGCCGTTCCACGACGATCTCGGTGCCGTCGTCGGTGCGGATACGCCCGTCGTAGTGGCCGAAGCACTGGTCGGTGCGGTTGGCGATCACTCCGGCCTCGGTGCGTGCCGACCGGTTGTGGAACGGGGTGAACGTCAGATCGACCTGGCCGGACGAAGGCGTACGGATGGTCCAGGGAGCCAGCGGGTCGGTCGTCGACCACCGCCAGTCCAGCTCCTCGCCGATCTTGGTGAGCCGGCCGTCGACACAGAGCCCGTTCTCGGTCGAACCGGTGCCCGCCGTCCAGCGGCCGCCGAACTGGAGACCCACCGTGTGTCCGCCGGTGCGTCCGGAGGCGGCGCCCCAGTTCCAGTCGACCGTGCGCGGCCAGCGGCCCCGGCCGTGGTCCAGAACGGCCCAGGTGTCGTCCCCGTCGAAATCCAGGAACTCCGTGCCGATCCTGACCCGGCCGGACGCGGGGAGCGCGGTGTGCTTGGAGGTGTACTGGAAGCGCTGATCGCTCCACGGCACCACCACGGAGAGCGATTCGTGCCCCGGCGGCCGGGCGACCAGCAGGTCGACCTCCAGCGGCAACCGGTCCGGGGTCAGACAGCGGGCCCTCAGCCGGGTTCCGGCGTTCTCGTCGCGGATCTCGATGCGCACCTTGCCGCCGGACGGCCGTGCGGGCCCGACCACCACGTCCTCGGAGCCGGCGGCGCCGGCCACCGCGTCGGGGAGCTCGACGCCGAAGCCGCCCGGGATGACCGCGGTGCGCTCCGACTCCAGCCCGCCCGGTGCGTACTCCAGCAGATAGACGGTGTTCAGGGCGAGGAAGTCGAGGTCACTGACGGTCAGCGCCACCAGATGGGTGGGCGTCGTCACGCACCAGTACTCCCAGCGCTTCGTCCGGCCCCAGCCGCGCAGATTGGCCCGGTGCAGCGGCACCCGGGACCAGCCGACCGCGGCCGGGTCGAGACTGCCGTCGGGCAGACAGAGATCGACGGGTTCGGTGATCTCGTGCTCGTGCGTCGCCATGCGCGGATCCTATAGCGGGGCGCGGGAGGCCTCCGGGCAGGCCCGTTCACTCCGGGGTGGGGCCGTCCGGCCACACCCCGATGTGGTCCTGCTCCAGTTCCAGCATGACGCGGTGCTCCATGCCCAGCGCCTGGGTGTAGTCCGCGGGCAGTTGCAGCCGGCCCGCGCGGTCGAGCATCGCGTACTCGCGTGCGACCTGGGACTCCTGGCCCGTCGCCGCGTCGACCTCTGTGCGGCGCAGTACCTCGAAGGACGTGCGGCCGTCGCGGATGGCGACCGTGCGGCGCACCTCGTTCGCGACCGCCTGGTCGTGCGTGACGATCACGATCGTGGTGCCGAGCTCCTCGTTGGCGCGGCGGAAGGCCGCGAAGACCTGTTCGCCGGTGGCCGAGTCCAGCTCCCCGGTCGGCTCGTCGGCGAGCAGCACCGAGGGGGAGTTGGCGAGCGAGACGGCGATGGCCACCCGTTGCTGCTGGCCGCCGGACATCTGCTGCGGGCGCCGGTCGCGGCAGTCCGCCACCTCCAGCATCGCGAGCAACGATTCGGCACGTGCGGCCCGTTCGCGGTTACGGCCGCGGCCGCGCAGCTGCATCGGCAGTGTGACGTTCTGGATCGCCGTCAGATAGGGCAGGAGATTGCGGGCGGTCTGCTGCCAGACGAAACCGACCACGTCCCGGCGGTAACGCAGCCGCTCCTTCTGCCCCATGGACAGCAGATCGCAGCCCGCCACCTTCGCCGCCCCCGCCGTCGGCACGTCGAGGCCGGCCAGGATGTTCATCAGCGTCGACTTGCCGCTCCCGGACGCGCCGACCAGCGCCAGCAACTCGCCCTCGGCGACCAGCAGATCGAGGCCCTGAAGCGCCTGCACCTCCACTCCGTCCGTGGTGAAGATGCGTACCAGCCGGTCGCAGGAGATCAGCGCGTCGTGCCCGTACGTGGGCCGGTCGCGGCGGGCGGCGGCCCGCTGTTCGAGCTCCGCCAGAGTGGAATCGGTCGACGGCGTCGTCATCGGGGGTCTCCTGCCCTGAGTTCGGTGATCGATCCACGGCGTCCGGCCCACCAGGCCTGGACTCCGGCCACCGCGGCGGTCAGGACGAGCACGCCCAGTGCCGGGAGGACCAGCGACCACGGATCGGTCCGCAGCGGTGCGTCGTAGAGCAGACCGGAGCCGGGCCCGGTCGAGAGTGCGAGGTGCATCAGATCGATCCCCGGCGCCAGCAGCGCGATGGTCGCCCGGCCGACGAGCAGCCCGCCCACGGCGGCCAGCAGCGCCTGCGGCATGGCCTCGAAGCCGAGGAGGCGTCCGCCCTGCCGGGAGCCGATCCCCATGGTGCGCAGCCGCGCCAGCAGCGTGCTGCGTTCCGGAGCGGTGCGCAGCAGGGAGAGGAGGACGGCGAGCAGGGCGTAGCCCGCGCCGGCTCCGATGGCCGCGGTGTAGATCCGCTCGGCACCCACCTGCATCGGGGTGTCGACGAACGCCGCGCGCGCCTCGGAGCGCAGCCGCACGGAGATCTCCTGGCCGGCGTGGTGGGCCACCGCACGCAGTTTCTTCCCGTCCAGCCGGTCGCCGGTGAGGAGCAGCGCGGTGGTCTGCCGGTGGGTGAGCGAGGCGGCGTCGACGACGATGAAGGAGGTGTTGTCGGTGACGGCGGGTGTGTGCGCGACCGTGCCCGCCACCTGCACCTTGAAGTCCCCGGCCAGCGACTGGAGATCGCGCGGCCGGTCACCGAGCCGCTCGGCGACGGACGGCGAGGTGAGGACCGGCAGCACCCGGTCCTTCGAGGGCATCGTCCCCTTCGGCGTCGCGGGGCCGGTGGCCTTCAGCCGGCCGGCGGGGAAGGCGCCGACGCCGGTGGAACGGGCCAGCGCGGCGTACGTGGCCGGGTCGACCCCGATCAGGGTGGCGCCCTGCGCGTCCTCGAAGCCGCTCTCGGGCGGCGGCAGCGAGACGCCGTACTCGATCTGGACCCGCGCCACCTCCCGTACGCCGTCCGCGTCCGACACCGCGCGCACCAGGCCGTCCGGCAGCGGCGCGGAGTCCGCCGGGCCGCTGACCCGGGCGTCCGCCCCGGTGGCGAGTACCGCCGCGGTGTCCCGGGCATCCGCGACCCCGGCGAGCACCGAGCCGCCGAACGCCGCCGTCGTCAGGGCGACCAGCAGTGCGAGGAGCGGCAGGGTGCCGGAGGCCGGGGAGCGTCCGGCGCGGGCCAGCGCCAGGAATCCGACCGCACCGCGCAGCCGCGCCACCGAGCGCAGCGCGAGCCGCAGCGGCAGCGGGTAGAGCCGGACGAGGAACAGCGCCGCGATCAGCGCGACCAGCACGGGGGCCGCGCTGGTCAGGAGGTCGGTGCCCCCGGCGCCGCCCGTACCGCGCCGGCGAAGGGCGACGACCGCGCCCACGGCCAGCACCAGCACGGTGAGTTCGGCGACGGTACGCCGCCGGGACGGCCGGACGCTCACCAGGTCCTCGCGGCCGCCGTGCAGCTGCGGTCTGCGGTGCAGCAGGACGGTACGGACCGGAAGCGCGGCACAGACCAGCGCACCGACCGCCGCGGCGCCGACGGCCGAGGGCCACAGCCGGGTCCCGCCGATCGTCGTCACCGCGAGCAGCAGGCCCAGCGCCGCGGCGGGCACGGCGGTCACCGCGGTCTCGGCGAGCAGCCGGCCCCCGAGGGAGCGCAGGGAGCCGCCGCGGGCCCGGAGCAGGGCGAGTTCGGTGTGACGCCGGGCGGCGATGAGCCCGCCCGTCATCAGCAGGACGACGGCTGCGACGGCTCCGATGCCGACGGCTGCGACGGTGACGACCGGGCGGATCGCCTGCCGCATCCCGTCGTACGCGCTCACGATCTCGTCCAGGTCGGTCGTCACCGTCGCGGTCTCACCGACGGCCGTGCGCACCTTCAGCAGCCCGGGGCCGCCTTCCAGGGAAGCCACGGACGAGCGGAGCCGGGGCACATCGAGTGCGGTCAGCCGGGAGACGTCCGGCATGATCCGCCAGTACGCCTCGGGGCGACCGGTGGTGGCGAGCAGCGCCGGTGCCGCGTCCGGAGGCAACAGCAGAGCGGCGGTCCAGTAGTAACGCGGCTCGGTCTTCGCCGGCTTGGCGACCAGGGAGGGGGTACGCAGCAGCGGCTCGGCCGACCAGTACGCGGCCCCGGGACGCAGCGGGGCGACGATGCCGGTGATCCGTACCGTGAACTGCCCGCCCCCGACAGCCGGCACGGAGACGGTCGCACCGACTTGGATCCGCAGCGCCTTCGCGGTCTCCTCGGTGACCGCGGCCTCCACCTCATCGGTGGCGGCGGTCACCTCGCCGCGGACGGCCGGCCACCTGCCCTCTCGCAGGGTGGAGTGATCCGGCAGCGCCGACTGCGTCGCGTACGTCAGTTCCGGGTCGATGCCGTAGGGGCGGGGGAACCAGCGCTCCTCGGCAGAGATCGGGTTCGTCGTACGGAGTCCGTACGCGGACTGGCCGGTGTCCGCCCGCAGCGGATCGGGCAGCCCCGCCAGCAACGCCCGGTGCACGGACGCCACCGACGGCTCCCGGACCGCCTTCTCGCGCGCCGCCTCGGCCAGTTGCAGACCCGGCGGCGGACTGCTGACCTCCAGGACGCTGCGCCGGGGGGCGGCGGCACCGAGATCGTGGCGCAGCCCCTCGTCCTCGTAACGGTCGACGGCCCGCGGGAAGGCGGCGGCCAGGAACGCCGTCAGCAGCACCAGCAGCCCGAGCGCACAGGCTGTGCCCGGAGCGGTGCGCAGCCGGGTCCGTACCCAGGGCGCGCAGGCGGCGGCCGGGCCGGACGGTCCGCGGGGGAACATCGGACGCGGGCTCATGTCAGTTGCCCCCCTGGTGGCGCAGCGAGATCGCGGGGTCGGTGCGGCGCAGGGCGAGGACCGCGACGATCAGCAGCGGCAGCGCGGCCACGCAGGCCAGCAGTACCGCGACCTGCCCGGCGGGCAGTTGCACCAGCACCGAGGGCACCGGCCGGGCGGCCTGTCCGGTCAGCACGATGAGCGGCACCACGGCCCGGGTCAGTACGGCCCCGAGGACCGCCCCCACCAGCAGCCCGATGGCGATCAGCACCCCCTGTTCGGCGGCGATCATGCGGGCCAGCCGCCGGCGCGGCGCTCCCAGCGCGCGCAGCACGGCGAATTCCGCGGACCGTTCGCGCCGCGAGCCGACCGCCGCCACGGCGAAGCCGACCGCGGCCAGCGCCGCCGCCACGACCGCCACCGCGAGCAGCGCGGACTGCGGGCCCGCCCCCAGCGGATCGCTCACCAGCTCGTCGGCGACCTCGTCCCTGGCCTGCACCTGCGCGGGATCGGTGTCGGGCTGGTGGCGGAGCGCGGCCGCGACGTCGGCGGCCCGGCCGGGAGCGGTGCTCAGCCACCACTCGCTCGCGCCGAGCACGGCGTTCGGGCGCTGCGCGAAGACGCCGGCGACGGCCCTGAAGTCGAGCAGCAGGGCGCCGCCGTCCCCGGACGACGCCGTCCGCCCGGCGGACAGGGCGGCGGCGGATCCGGGGCCGGTGGTCGGCAGCGCGCGGACGGCCCGCACGATCTTCACCCGGACCGTCTCACCGGCCAGCGTCACATCCACGCTCTGCCCGGCCTTCGCGCCGGACGCCTTCAGATAGGCGTCCGTGGCCACGCCGTTCAGAGTGGGCGCCGGGGCGCGGGGCGCGGTGACCCGCACGTTGAGGGCCGGTACAGCGAACGCGGCGTCCTCCTCGGTGACGGAGCCGGTCCGGTAGTCGAGGGTTAGGGGCTCGGCGCTCGATCCGGCCGTGTGCGGTGCGGCGCCCGGCCTGACCTCCCCCAGCGCGTCAGTGGTCAGGGCCGCCCGCCAGCGGAATCCGTCGGGCACCGGGACCGGCTGTTCGGCGCCGTCCGCGGTGACGGTCCGCAGCCCGCTCACGGTGAGCCGGTGCGACTCGCCCCGGCCGACCGGCTGGCTGCCGTCCACCTCGAACCCGGTCACGGCCAGCTCACCGGCGGCGGAGACCTTCGTCGAGAGGTGATGCGTCTTCCCGTCCGCCTGCACCGAACCGGCGACCACCCGGTACGGAATGCCGTAGCGGTCCTCCAGCAACACGGTGACCAGCGAACTCATCCCGGAGGACGAGGACGTCCCGGACGTCGTGCGGGCCGACAGCCGCAGATCGAGGCGGAGCCGGGCGCTGTCGCGCGGCAGCGGCAGCCCGGCCCTGGGGGAGTCCGGCGGTGCGAGCGAGTCGAACAGCCGGCCCTGTGCCCCGTCGGCGAGGTCACCGCGCATCAGCATCCGCTCGTCGGCGTGCGCGGTGTCCAGGGCCAGCACCTCGGCCGTGCGGCCACCGGAGAGATCCAGCGTCGTACGGAACGCGGGCGCCGCCTCCCGTACCCCCGGCAGTCGCGCGTACGCGCCCGAGCGGCTCGGATCAGCGCTGATACCGCCCATCATCCGGACCGGGGCGCCGGACCTGAAGTCGGCCTGGTCCTGTTGCGAACGGTCCCATGACGCGCTCTGCCCGATGGCCAGCATGCCCATCGCGACCGACAGCACCAGCAGCAGCACCGGGCCCGCGCCGCGCAGCGGCCGGCGGCTGAACTGCCAGCCCGCCAGCGCCGTGACCAGCCCCCGCCCGCCGGCCGCCCGGCGCTCCGCGAGCCTGGCAGCGGGCGGCAGCAGACGCAGCGTCAGTACAGTGCCGGCGAGCAGTGCCAGGGCGGGCGCGACGACGAGCAGCGGATCGATACCGAGGCCGCCCGAGCGGTCCCCGCTGAGCGCACCGCTGCCGGAACCCCCGGTCTGCCGGTCGAGCTGCCAGTACGCCACGCCCGCGATCACGAGCAGCCCGATGTCCGCACCGGCGCGCACCGGCGCGGGCAGGGCGGCGGCGCGGGTCGAACGGCGCCCGCCGGCGCTCGCGGCCAGCGCGGGAGCCACGACAGCGAGGGCGCAGGCCAGCGCGGTGACGGCAGAGACCAGCCACACGGTGCCGGTGGCCGTCCCACTGAGCCGCAGTCCGATCCGGGACAGCTCACTGCGGTCTGCCAGGAGCCCGGTCAGCGGTCCGGCGAGCAGCGGGGCGACGACGGCGGCGGGCAGCGCGAGCAGCAGCGCCTCGATCGCGGCCAGCGAGGTGATCCGGGCGCGCGATCCGCCGCGCGCCCGCAGCAGTTCGGTCTCCCCGCCGCGCTCGCTGCTGAGCAGCCGGGCCACCAGGAGCAGGGTGTACCCCGCAAGCAGCACCAGCTGCACGGCCACGATCGTCAGCGTCGAGCGGGAGACGAGCAGCCCCCGGTCGGTCTGGTCGAGAACGGTGGGCAGCAGGGTCTGCGCACTCGCCCCGTTCTTGAACTCCGGTGCGGCGAGCAACTGCTTCGGCCCCTGCGTCGCCGCATGCCGCAGCGAGGCCATCCGGTCCGTGGTGAGGGTACGGAAGTCGGCCGACGCCAGATAGGACAGCTCGCCGGAGCTGATCCGGCCCGAACCGAGCGCGGAGGGGTCGGTGAGCAGCGGCCCGTACGTCGTGAAGACGACCTGGCGGACGCCGCGCCCTCCGGCCTCGTCCAGCTGCCAGTACGGATCGGCCTGGTCCCTGGCCTCGTAGAGACCGGTGATCACGATCTTCAGCCGCTTGCCGCCGAGCCGGTCGGTGAGCGTCAGCCGGGCGCCGGGCTTCAGCCCGAGGGCCTCGGCAGCGGTGCCCGGCAGCGCGACCTGGACCGGGCCTTCGGCCGTGCCTGGACCGGCCGCGGGCATACGGCCTGCGGTGAGCCTGACCCGGCTGCGGTCGAGCGAGGCGAAGTGGGTGAGGTCGGGGTCGCCGCGGCGGGCGGCCGGTGCCTGCAGCTCGCGCGGCAGCGCGTACGGGCCGGAAGCCTCCAGCTTCCGTACGGTCACCGGGAGTCCGTCGAACGTGGCGCGGGCGGCCCTGCGCGCCGAGGCGTCGGCCGCGTCCCGCTGCGCGGGCGTCACCTGCGCCGATATGACCAGGGACGCGGCGGCGGCGGAACGGTGGGTGAGGGTGTGGCGCAGCGCGGCGTCGCCGACGGAACCCGAGAAGGCGGTGAGTGCGGCCAGGACCGAGGTGGTGAGCAGGACGGCCAGCACGGCCGCTGCGAGGAGGAGCCGATGAGCTCTCACCCGCAGAAAAACGAACCCCGTCACCCTGTCCCCGCCCTCATCTCACACACACGCCCCCCGACGCTGCATGGATGCTTTCAGAGTGTCCCCGTCCGGGGATACCGCCTGCGGGCACACCTTGATGGGATCGTGACCGTTATCCGGGGGTGGAGTACCGGATTCCGCACACGGCCCGACCCGGTGTTCAGCCCTCGGTGTTCACCATCGAGGCAGCCGCGTAGGTGAGGTAGTCCCACAGCTGACGCTCGTGCTCCGGGGCCAGGCCGAGCTCGTCGAGCGCCACCCGCATATGGCTCAGCCAGGCGTCGTGCGCGGCCCGGTCCACCTGGAACGGTGCGTGCCGCATCCGCAGCCGGGGGTGTCCCCGCTCGTCGCTGTAGGTGCGCGGGCCGCCCCAGTACTGCATCAGGAACAGCGTGAACCGCTCCTCGGCCGGACCCAGATCCTCCTCCGGGTACATCGGCCGCAGCAGCGGGTCGCCGGCCACGCCCTCGTAGAAGCGGTGGACCAGGCGGCGGAAGGTCTCCTCGCCGCCGACCAGCTCGTAGAAGGTCAGCTCCTGCACCGTGTCGCGCGGGTTCTCAGTCACCTGTCCATCGTCGCAGACGCTCCGGTCGACGACATCGACGGACCATGCATTTACAGTTCGCAATGCGAACCAGTATGGTTCGTGATACGAATTAATTGTCTCGTTGGCATGCGTTGTCGTGGAGGGCGGGGAATCATGAATCGTACGGTTGTGGTCATTGGCGGAGGTTATGGGGGCGCCGCGGTCGCCAAGGCGCTCGACGGGGAGGCCGATGTGGTGCTCATCGATCCCAAGGACGCCTTCGTGCATGCGGCGGGATCGCTCCGGGCCCTGGTCGAGCCCGGCTGGGCCGGAAACATCTTCTTTCCCTACGACACCCTGCTCCGGCGCGGCACCGTCCGCCGTGAACGGGCCGTCGCGGTCGACCCGGGCGGTGTCACGCTGGCCTCGGGGGAGCGGATAGCGGCCGACTACCTGGTCATCGCCACCGGCTCCGACTATCCGTTCCCGGCCAAGATGGACACCGACCTCTCGGCGCAGGCACTGGAGCGGATCCGTGAGGCCCATGCGGAACTCGCCGCTGCCGAACGGGTGCTGATCGTCGGCGCCGGGCCGGTCGGACTCGAGCTGTCCGGGGAGATCAAGGCGGTCTGGCCGGACAAGCACGTGGTCATCACCGACCCGGCCGAGATCCTGATGCCGGGCTTCCTGCCGGAGCTCCGCGAGGAGCTGCACCGCCAGCTGGACGCGCTCGGGGTGGAGCTGCGGCTGGGCACCACCCTCTCCGAGCAGCCGCCGACGGGCCCGGGGCGGACGAAGTCCTTCACGGTGGCCACCGACGACGGCGAGATCAACGCCGACATCTGGTTCCGCTGCTACGGCGTGCACGTCAACGGCGACTACCTCGCCGACGGGCAGGTCACCGTCCGGACCGCACAGGGGCAGGTCAGGGTCACCGAGACGCTCAATGTCGAGGGGCACGAGCACGTCTACGCCCTCGGCGACATCACCGACCTGGCCGAGGCCAAGATGGCCGGCTACGCCATGAAGCACGCGGAGGTGGTGGCGCAGAACATCCTCGCCCAGGTGCGCGGCGAGCAGCCCGCTGCCGTCTACCGGCCGTCCCCCGTGCCCTCGGTGCTGCTCCCGCTCGGCCCCGGCGGCGGGGTGGGGCAGACGCCCACGCCCGACGGCACGGCCGTCCTGCCGGCGTCGGCGGTCAGTGAGTACAAGGGCAAGGACCTGTTCACCGGCCGGTTCGCCGAGCTGTTCGGGATCGCGGGCGGCCGGGGTCCCTCCGGGGAGTGATCTACGGTGCCTCGTCCGGCTCCATGAAGACCACCGGCACCTCGTTGTTCAGCACCACGCGGCCGAGCAGCCGTGCGAGCAGCTCACGGTCGGTGTCGCCGAGGCCTGCCGACAGGTTTTCCACCCGTCGGCAGGTCCCGGCGTAGAACGCCTCCGCCAGCTCGTCGCCCCGTGCGGTCAGGGCGACCCGGACCGCACGCCCGTCCTCGGGGTCGGCCTCGCGCCGCACCAGACCGCGCTGGACGCTGCGGTCCACCAGTCCGGTGAGGCTGGACTTCGCCAGCCCGAGCATCGAGCCGAGCTCACGCATCCCGTACGGCTGCACCATCAGCACGCAGAGCAGCTGGCCCTGCTGTGCCGTGATTCCGTGCTCGCGGCCGGAATCGGCGTACACGGCATTCACCAGGAATGAGGATCGCACCAGTGCGGTGACGAATCCCATCTGTTCACCCTCGGCCTTTCGCATTCGACCAGAATACGGCAGAAGGCGACGGTGGGGACCCGTCACGAGGGCTCCTATTCGCACTACGAACTATGTGACCGGTGGTCATGGACAGCAGTGCGCGGCCGGTGGGAGAGTGCCCCCACCGGCCGCGCGTCGTGCGAAGCCGTCAGCCCCGGCGGATCGTGATCGTCGTCCACGCCCCGACATGCACCTGGTCGCCGTCCTGGAGGGGAACGGGGACGTAGGGCTGGATCGGGTCCTCGGCGCCGTTGAGCGTGGTGCCGTTGGTGGAGTTCTGGTCGACCACGGCCCAGCTGCTGTCGGGCTGCTGCACCAGCACCGCGTGCTGGTGCGAGACGCCCGGGTCCTCCGGGGGCACCGACAGATCGATGTCGGGGGACTCGCCCGTGCTGTGCCGGCGGCGGCCGATGGTGATCTGGTTGCCGGTCAGCGGAAGGTGCTGCTCCGGGGAGTACGCGGGCAGGTTGAGCCCGGTGGCCTCGGGGCCGCTGCGTTGCATCATCGCCAGGAAGTACTCACGGTCCGGGGAGACGACCGCCGACCAGCTCGTGGAAGCCTGGCCCGGTCCCGGTCCCTGGTTGTGGTCCTGACCCATGTCCATGCCCGGGCCCTGGTTCTGGCTCTGGTCCGGGTACGGCTGCTGCATCGGCGTCTGCGGGCCCTGGGCCTGCGACGGCGGCGAGAGCAGCCAGTCGTCGTTGCCGGTCTGCGGCGGCTGCGGTGCCTGCGGCTGCGGAGGGGCAGGCGGACCGGGCTGCTCGAAGACCGGAGGAGCCGTCTGCTGGAACGCGGGTGCGGCGCTCTGCTGCTGGAACGACGGCGGCGGAGGCGAGCCCTGCGACGAACCCTGCTGCTGGGCGTGCTGCTGCCCCTGCGGGAAGCCCTGCTGACCCTGCTGACCCTGCGGTCCCGGCTGTTCCGGTCCCGGGCCTTGCGGTCCCGGGCCTTGCGGTCCCGGGCCTTGCGGTCCAGGGCCCTGCGGTCCCGGGCCCTGCTGGAACGGAGGCGGAGGCGGCGGACCCTGCTGCCCCTGCTGTCCCTGCGGGAAGGGCTGCTGGCCCGGTCCGGGAGGGCCGGGCTGTCCCGGCCCCGAGGAGAGCGGCTCGGCCGGCCGGTTCACCTGCGAGGGGCGCGAGCTCTGGTACTCGAACGGATCGCGCGGCTGCGGGGGGCCCGGCTGCTGCTGCGCCTGGAAGCCCGGCGGCAGATTGAGTCCGGGAACGGGGCCGGGGCCCCCGCCGGGTCCACCGGGGCCGCCGGGGCCTGGGCCGCCCGGTCCGCCCGGGCCGCCGTGCTGCGGGGCCAGGGGCGTGTACGAGGTCGCCGTGTTCGTGAGGAAGTTCCAGCGGCACTCCTCGCAGAACGGCGCCATCGCCTCTCGCGGGGTGCGGCACTGCGGGCAGATCTCGGCGTGGGCCGTCGCGTCGGGACCGGGGCCCTGCGGGTATCCGTAGCCGGGTGCGGGTGGCGGGGGAGGCGGCGGGGGAACAGCGCCCGCAGGCGCGCCCGCCCCGGCCATGCGGTGGCCGCAGACCTCGCACCAGTCCTCGGAACCCGACTGGTGTCCGTTCGGGCAGGTCGGCATGTCGGCGCTTCCCCCTTTCCTCGTCCGGCCCCGGGGGCCGTCATTTTTCTTGCTTCGCCGCCCGGCGGACCTGTCCGGACGGGCGGCTGATTCAGTGCGGATATGTGGTTATTTCTTCACGCGGACGGTCTTCGTGGAGCGGGTTTCGAGTGTCATCTCGTCCGCGTCCGCGACCTTCGCCTTCAGTCGCACAGTACCTGTCGCCGCGTCGACGACGTCTACCACCTTCGAAAGCAGTTTCGCAGTGTCCTCGTTCCCGGACGCCGATGCCAACTGCACCGCACGCCCGAGTTTGGCCGTCGCGCCGTCGAAGTCTCCCGACTTGCGGGCATCGAGCCCCTGCTGGATGACTTGTGCCAGTTCGGCCTGACCTGTGTAGTGCGCGACCTGCGGATTGATCGAGGTCGAGGCCGCCATGTCGTCCGTCCACACCGCCCGTACGAGCCCCTGCGAAAGGGTCTGGGGCGCCCCGCCCGAGGGGTCGGGGAGGACCAGCGAGACCCGGGCAGCGAGCATCTCCTGCCCGACGCCGGCCTCCGGGACCTGCACGCACACGTGGTAGTCACGGGACTCGTCGCCCCAGGAACCCGTGGGGTAGTCCCCGGCGCGCGGGCCGGCCTCGGTGCGGCGGTCGGTGAGTTCGGCGACCGTCGGTGCGACCTGTTTCACGAACTTGATCTCCACGCCGACGGGCGTCCAGAGCCGCAGCGCGACATCCGCGACCTCCTTGCCCATCGCGTCCTCCATCATCTGCGTGAAGTCCGCTGCCAGCCCCGTGGGATCGGCGACGATGTCGGCGGTGCCGAGCAGCGCCGAGGCGATCGCTGTGACCTCTTTCACTTCCCAGTCGGTGCCGACACCGCGGGCGTCACAGGTGAACCGGCCCGCGCAGGCGTCGAGCGCGGCCCGCAGATCCTCCGGCGCCTCGTGCTCGTTGCGCCCGTCGGTCAGCAGGATGCCGTGCCGGATGCTCACATCGGCTGCGCCCAGCAGCCGGTCGGCCAGCCGCAGCCAGGTCCCGATCGCCGTGCCGCCGCCCGCGCTGAGCCGGCGCAGAGCCTCCTTGGCCTGGGCCCTGGTCTGCGGATCGGCGGTGGCGAGCCGGCCGTTGCCCGGGTAGACCTCCTTGGCGACGTGCGTACCGCCGACCACGGCGAAGGCGGTGCCGTCGCGCAGGGTGTCGATGGCCGCCGCCGTCGCGTCGCGGGCGTTGCGCATCTTCGTGGGCGGGTAGTCCATCGAACCCGAGCAGTCCACCATGATCACCACGGCGGCGCTCGGTGCCTGTCCCGGTACGTGCGAGGGCGAGACCGTGGTGCTCGCCAGCGGAACGCCACCGGTGGTTCCGCCGCCGGTCGAGGTGACGGTGATGATCCCGTTCACCTCGCGGCCGCCCTCGGGCAGGTATTCGTTCTGGTACACCTCGACGGAGAACTGCGGCACGTTCGACTTGGAGAAGTTGGCCATCTGATCGGCTCCTTGAGGCTCCACGTGTCAGATGAAGACAGATTCACGGAAGACAGATTTACGGACAAAGGCAACGGAGGTGCAAGGGGCGGGCGGAACAGGACTCAACCGCTGCTGTAGGCGGATCCTGCCCCTTGCACCGGTACGGCGAACGGCAGCAGAGCCACTGTTACGTTGTCGTGGCCCCCTCCGTCGAGCGCGTGGCCCACCAGTACCTGAGCGCCGTGCAACGGCCGTTCGTACGCGTCCGTGGGCACCGCGTCGGCCATCTCGGCCGCGGATTCCGCGTAGTTCCACAGGCCGTCCGTGCAGACGACCACGACGCCCGGCCGGTCCGGTTTGAACGAGGCGGTGTGCGGCTCCAGCTCGTAGGCGTCGGCGCCCAGCCAGCCGGTGATGGCGTGGGCCCGCTCGTCCGCGTACGCCTCCGCCTCGTTCATCAGCCCCGCCGCGACCATCTGCGCGGCCCAGGAGTCGTCCTCGGTGAGCCGGGCGGGCGGACTGGCCCGGTCCTCGGGCACCCAGTACACGCGGCTGTCACCGACCCAGCCGACGACCAGCAGACTGTTGGCCATGATCGCGCCGACCAGGGTGCACGCCGGAGAGTTCTGCTGGCGGTGCGCTTCGTTCTCCGGGCTCCGGCCGGGTTCCTGGGCAAGCAGGTTGACGGACTCGGCGGCCGCCACGATCGCCTCGTGCATCGCCTGCTGCGGATGTGTGCCGCGCGGCAGCGACTCCAGCAGGGACTCGTTGGCGGCGGTCGTGGCGGCGGCGGACGCCGCGTCGGGACGGCTCGCCGACGACACCCCGTCGCAGACGATCGCCAGCACGGCCGGGGTGCCGTCGGGCAGCGCGGTGGTCGAGATCGCGAACGAGTCCTCGTTGCGGTGGTGGCGCAGACCGCGGTCGGTCACCGCCGCGACCGAGCCGAGCTCCTCCTCCATGTGGTCGCGCTCGCGGGGCTGGGCGTGGCCGCAGTTCTCGCAGTAGCCGTCGTTGTCGACACGGCCGGCCCGGCAGGCCACGCACACCTTCGTGCCGGCCGCCGGGGCCTGAACGGGGTCCGGCGAGGTACGGGGATCGGGCGCCGTGCCGTCCGCCGCCGCTGCCGGCGCCGCCGCAGGCGCGGCAAGCTCGAAGTCCCCGGACGCGTCCGGGCCGTCGGCACGGGCCCCCGCCGGAGCCGCGCCCGCGACAGCGGCGGGCACGGGCGGTGCGGACCGGTCGGTCCCCGCGTCGGATCCCGCCACCTGGCCGGGCGCAGGACCGGAGCCGGATTCCGGCGTACCGTCCCGTGCCGGAGTGGCGATGGCGACCGTCGGGTGGTCCTGCGGCGGCTCGGGCACGGCCGACAGGTCGTACCCGCACGCACCGCAGAACAGGTCCCCCGGCTCCAGCGGCTCCTCGCAGCCGGGACACCTCGACAAGGCAGTCTCCTGGTGGTTCTGCGACATCTTCACACCCACGTTCGGGGGCGGAAACGGTTGGCCCGCTCCACCAGTTCGATCCTCTCGTCCCCGGGCTCCGCAAGCCGGGCGAGCATTCGGTACGAGCGTTCGAGCCCGAAACGCAGACCGCGCTCGTCCAGCTCACTGCCGAGCAGCGTCTTCGGCCCCTGCGCCCCGGCATGTGCCGGCGACTGCGGGGCCGAGGTCCGAGCCGTGGGACTACCGGAGAGTACCCAGTCGAGCGCCGTCCCCAGCACCTCGGTCGACAACTGCTCCCGGCGCACCGCGTCCAGACCGAGGCCGGCCAGCCCCGAGACCTGGGCCGAGGCCGCCATCAGATCGACGATCAGCGGTTCGTCCGGGGCCCGTTCGCGCAGCCGTGCCCGTACCGCCGCGACCCGGGCCGCCGTGAAGTGGATCGACGCCTCCGGCACCGACTCCAGCGAGCTGACGGCACCACCCCGGTCCCCGGCGGCGATCTGCACCCGGGCCAGACCGAACGCCGCGCTCACGAAGCTCGGATCGGTCGTCCACACCAGCCGGTAGTACTCGGCGGCGTTGTCCAGCTGGCCCAGGACCTCCGCGCAGACACCCAGGGCCAGCTTGGGCGCGGGCTCCCCGGGGAACGCGTCGTAGACCGCGTCGAAGGACAGCGCGGCGTTCTCGTTGTCACCGGTCACCAGCGAGGTGATGCCCCGGTACCAGACCACCCGCCAGTCGTCCGGGTGCTTGGCCTCGAGGGTCGTCAGGGTCTGCGTCGCGGCCGCGAGGTCGTTCATCTCCAGGGAGGCGCGCAGCTCCCGCAGCCTGGTCTCCAGCGAGGCGGTCGGCACGGCCTGCAATGCGGCGATCAGTTCGGCGGGTGCCGAGGCCATCACGCCGGCCAGGAAACCCGCGTTGGGGTCGTTCGCGTCGACCCGGGGGACCGGCAGCGCGAGTGAGGTCCCCCGCACGTCGAGCCCGGCCAGCCGGGGCCCGCCCGTGCTGTGCGGACCGGGCGCCGCGGTGGTGCTCGCGACGGGGGACCGGGGCGCCGGGACGACCGCCTGGCTCTGCGGGTACGCGGGCGCGGCGCCGTTCCCGTCGCCGCCGTTTGTGCCGCCGCGGACATGGGTGGTGGACGAGGGCAGCGGTCCGGCGCCGGCCGCGAACCCGGGAGGCGGGCCCGCGGGCAGCGCGCCCGGGACACCGCCCGGCGGGGCCACCGCGGCCGGCGGCGATCCGGCCGGCGTCACCGCGACCGCCCTGACGCCCTTGCGCCGTCCGAAGAGCCCTGAGCCCCGGGGGGCCGGGCTCCGCGCCCCGAGGCGGGACACCTCACCGGTCAGAAGAGTGAACAGCTCCGTGTCCACGACCCGCATCTCCGCGCCGAACAGCGTGGACAGCGCCGGACGCGGGCGCCCCGTCTGGAGCGACACCACCTCCCGCAGCACACCCAGCAGCTGCTCGGCCATCTCCGACGCGGAGGCGAACCGCCGGGCCGGATCGGGGTCGGTGGCCCGCACCAGAAGCCGGTAGAACGACTCGTAGGTCCGGAACACCTCGATGTTGTCCGGGTCGGGCAGCGAGTCCACGAAGACGTTCGTGTAGCCCTGGAAGTCGAAGGTGAGCACCGCGAGCGTCCGCGCGACCGTGTACAGGTCGGACGCCACCGACGGGCCGGCCTCCGCGACCTCGGGGGCCTGGTACCCGACGGTGCCGTAGATGGCCGACTCGTCGTCGTCCATCCTGCGGACCGCGCCCATGTCGATCAGCTTCAGCTGGTCCTCGGTCTGTATCGCGTTGTCGACCTTGAAGTCGCAGTAGAGCAGGTTGCGGCTGTGCAGATGGCCCAGCGCCTCCAGCGCCTCGATGCCGTACGCGCACGCCTGCTCGACCGGCAGCGGATCCCGCTTCCCGGCCGGGGTGCGGCGCTCGTTGGCGATCTCCTTGAGGGCCTTGCCGCCGACGTACTCCATGACGATGTAGCCGTCGAGCGAACCGGTCCGCTGGTCGAGGTGCTCGACGAAGTTGTAGATGCGGACGATGTTGGAGTGCTCGATCTCGGCGAGGAAGCGGCGCTCGGAGATGGCCGCCGCCATGGCGTCCTGGTCGCCGGTGTCCAGCAGGCCCTTGAGCACCACCCAGCGGTCGGAGACCGCTCGGTCCACCGCGAGATAGACCCAGCCGAGCCCGCCGTGCGCCAGACAGCCCGCGACCTCGTACTGCCCGTGCACGACGTCGCCGTCCTGGAGCTTCGGCATGAAGGAGTACGGGTGGCCGCACTTGGTGCAGAACCCCTCCGTACGCCCCGGCCGCTCGCCCCTGGCCCGGCCCACCGGAGCGCCGCAGTCCGAACGCGAACAGAACCGCTTGCGCTCGGGCACCTCCGGGTTCTCCATCACCGCGGTGCGCGGATCGGGACGCGGCACGTCCGGCACGAGCACAAGACCGGCACCCAGCCGGTTCCGGCCGGAGACACCGGTGGACGTTCCCGAGGAGCGCACCGAGACCGAACGCGACGTCGAACTGCCGGACAGCGCGCGCGAGAGCCGCCCCGACACCGAACGCCGCGACGTCGACGAACGCGACGAGGAGCGCGACGACGCCCGCGAGGACGCCCGCGAACTGCTGCGTGCCGAGGAGCTGTTGCTGCCCCGGCTGCCTCTGCCGCCGCCCGCGACACCGGTAGGAGGCGAGCTCACCATTCCGTTCGGTGACACCACGGGGGCCAGACCGCAGGTGTCGCAGTACAGCTCACCGCCGCCCATGTCCTCGTAACTGCCCTCGCACGCGGGGCGCTGGCACTGCGTACTCATGGTCATTCCCCCTGTTCGCCCCGCCGCCGCAGCGGCCACATCACTCTTCCGCCGGAGACCGGACCCCTCATGGCCGCCCCCGCCCGTCCTCTGGTCCGGACGCCCGCCGCTGGCCCAGCAGTTCCAGCGCGGCGTCCTGATAGCGCTGCACCGCCTGCCCGGCGACCCGCAGATCGCAGGGCGCGCTCCACAGCATCCGGCGCGCCGCGTCGTACCGCTCGATGAGGACCGGGTCCTCCGCCAGGCCGTGCCTGGCCACCTTCGCCTTGTACGCGTCCAGCCTGCCGCGCAGCTCCGCCCGGACGGCCAACGGGGCGGTGACCGCCGTCAGCTGCTCCCTGGCCCGCAGCAACTCCTGCTCGGCCTGCCGCTCCAGGGCCTCCAGGAGAGGCGAGAGCCGGTGCCACTGCGCATGCCTGCGGTACTCGGACGCCGCCGCGAGACGCTCCTGAAGCGCGGTGGGCGGGCCGTTGACCGCAGGCACCTCGGAGGCGGCGATCTTCGCCAGTACCTCGCCGCGTGCCGACCGGGCCTCGGTCAGCGTCCGGTCCGCGCGGGAGAGCACGTCACGCAGCTGGACGAGGCGCTGCTCGGCGTCCTGCCGGACCGCGAGCACCGCCTCGATCTCCCGCCGCACGTCGTCCAGCGCCCGGGCCGCCCGGTCGTAGCGCGTGGTGTCGGGGCGCCCGCCGCCGGGCGCCGAACTGCCGGGCCCCGGCAGCCAGAACGCCAGCGGGTCGGAGATCACCTGCACCCGCAGCGTCGTCAGCTCCTGGGTGATCGCTTCCAGATCGTCCCCCGCCGGATGTTCCCCCGGCCGTACCCCGACCGAGTGCGCGAGCGAGCGGGTCCGGCGCAGCTCGGCGGCGAGCAGATCTATCCGGGCGGGCATCGCCGACCACACCGAGTCGGAGGCGACGACCATGTCCAGTGAACGCGCGTACAGCTCGTTCATCCGGTTGACCAGCTCCGCCAGCGTGAACCGCTCGGAGAGCTTGGCCGGGCCGGTGACCGACGGATCGGGCCGGGCGGCGGCGTGCGCCACCGTGACGCCCTCGCCGCGCAGCAGCTCGGTCAGCGCCGCCAGGTCGTCCCGGTTGGGATGACGGCGGCGGGCCCGCACCTCACGCGCCTCGTTCAGCACCCCCGCGTACGCGTCGAAGTAGCTCCACAGCAGCGTGATCGACTGCTCGGTGGCGCTCCAGCGCTCCTTGGTGACACCGGTGAGGTCGGCGCCCTCCAGGAGCCGGCGCCCGGCGTGGTCCTGCAGGGCGAGGAGCGAGGTCTCGATCGCCTCGTGCTCCGCACCGAGCCGGGCCAGCGCACGGTCCGCCTCGTCCCGGTCCATGACCGGTCCGGGCGGCCGGGCCGCGTAGCTGGGGAAGGGGCCCGCGACGCCCATCGATCACCTCTCCGCTCTCCCTGCCGGGCGGGGGGCCCGGCAGGATCCGCCTGTTCCGAAGGACAGGCCCTAGTTGCTGCGGTACTTGGGCGCTGGCGGCCCCGTGACTCCGGGCAGACTGTCCTCCAGCCATGTGCGGTACGACTGCATCCAGAGGCTGTTCTTGCCGGCGCGGTAATCGACCAGTACGTGGTTGACCCGCGCCACCAGGTCGTCGGCGCCCTTCTTCGTGGCCACGCCGTAGTACTCGGTGGTGAAGGGCTTGTCGCCCTTGAGCTCCACGGCCGGGTCCTGCGCGGCCTGGCCGGCCGCGAGCGCGTTGTCCGTGACGATCGCGTCGACCTCGCCCATCTGGAGCCGTACCAGGCAGTCCAGCTGGTTCGGGACGGTGAGGAGATCCTCGTCGGCGGCGGTCCCGTCGTCCTTGTCCCTGAACACCGAGCCGAACGACTGCTTCTCCAGCGCCTCGTACGCCGTGGAGCCCTCCGCCGTACAGACCCGCTTGCCCGCCAGCGAGGAGTCGTACCCGGTGATGTCGGACTCCTTCGGCGCGAGGACCTGCTGCCCGGCCTGGAAATAGGCCGTGGAGAACGAGACCTGGTCGAGCCGGGCGCAGTTGATCGTCATCGTCCGCACGACGACGTCGACGTTGTCGTTCTCCAGGGCGGTGATCCGCTGGTTGGTGGGGATCGCCCGGAAGATCACATCGTCCGGGTCGCCCAGGATGTCCTTGGCGATGGCCCGCACCAGATCGATGTCGAAGCCTTCGAGATCCCTGGTCTCCGGATTGCGGTAGCCCCACTGGAAGCTGTTCTGGTCGACGCCCGCGATCAGCTTTCCGCGCGCCTTGATGCGGTCGATGGTCCTGCCGCCCGCGGTGGAGGGCTGGAGGCTGGCCTCCGGATCCGTGCAGTCGTCGGCCCGCGTCTGTACGCCCTGTGCCGCGCTCTGCCCCGAGACCTCCGTGCCGAAGGCGTCGTCGCCGCCGTGCGAGAGCGGCAGCAGGGTCAGTGCCGCCGTCACCGCGCAGGCCGCGGCCATGGCGGTCACACCGCCCCAGCCGCGCAGCCTGCGCAGCCGGCCCGCGGACCCCGTCCTGGGCTCGTCCTTCCCTGTCATCGCTTCCCCTGTCACCGGAACTCCGAGAGCCTGCGGTTGACCCCGACGATCGCGGCGACCGCGCCCAGTACGGCCAGGGCGGCCGCGCCGATCGGCAGCCCGCCCAGCGCACCGCGCCCGTCCTCGGCGGCCCGGGAGAATTCTTCCTGCTCATGGGCGAGGGCCTGCCGAAGCGCCTTGTCCACCTGGTTGAACGACTCGCCGGTCGAGCCCTTGGTCGAGCCGTCGGACCCGATGATCTGCTTCAGCGCCGTGTCGTAGTCGCCGCTGTCGTCGGTCTTGCGCGCGGTCCGGTGGCGGCTCTGCCACTCGCTGACACTCTCGACGGCCTTCGCCACCGGTTCGCTTCCCGCGGTGTCGTGGGTGTCATCGGCCAGCTTGGCGGCCTTGGCCAGCTCCGCGCCGAGCGCCTTCATGCCCGTGCCGTAGTCGGTCTCGTACTTGTCGCTCTTGCCGTCCGCGGTGAGCACCGCGCCCCGGGCGACCACCGTGAGGTTCTCGTTGGCGCGCGCCTTCAGCGAATCGATGCGCGCCCGGTTGAGGACGTCCAGGGACTGCTGCCCGCGCGTATTGGCGTCGGACAGGTCGGAGCGGGCCACCGAATGCCCGACCGCCAGCCACAGCAGGACCACCAGCGACGCCGCCGTAGCGGCCAGCAGGCCGTGGTTGAGCACCCGGTTCGTCCGGTGGAAGTTGCGGCGCTGGGCCCAGAACAGCACGCCCAGCGCGATCACGCCGAGACCGAGCGAGAAGAACGGCCAGGTCCGGGCGGAGTCGTAGTCCTTGCCGAGCCGGCCCGTCTCCGCCGCGTACAACCGCTCGGCTGCGGGCAGCAGTTCGCCGGCCATCTTCTGGTTCGCGTACCGGAGGTAGGCGCCGCCCAGCGGCAGCCCCTGCCGGTTGTTGGCGCGGGCGCGCTCGATCAGCCCGGTGTAGCGCGGGAGTTCCTTGTTGAGCGTGGTGATCTCGTGGCCGGACTTCGTCGAGGAGTCCGTGTTGGCCGCGGCCTTCACCAGCAGCTGGGAGGCCTCGTCGATGTCCTTCACATACTGCTCGTGGACGCCGGGCGGCTCCTGCGGGCCGGCCAGGAAGCCGCTCGCGGCCGCCGCGTCTGCATCGGCCAGCGAGCGGTAGATGTTCGCCGCGTCCGCGCTCAGCGGCTGGCTGCGCCTGACCACGTCATCGGCGGACGCCGCCCGGTCGGAGACCTCGAACGCCGTCACGGCCCCGAACGCGACGACGAGAAGCGCCAGTACGGCCCCGATGATCTGGAGCCGGCCCGGTTCGGTGGTCGCCGCGGCACGCAGCCGCTCGGCCGCCACCACACGGGCACTGCGCTGGGGCGGCACGGGTACGGC
>NZ_JBHVWF010000079.1:0-37505 GCF_042882365.1 Streptomyces sp. NPDC058221
GACCCGGGTCCCTCTCGGACCCGGGTGAACACGCCATTTTTGAGGAGACGCCCCGGAGGGGCACCGCCCCCCACCCACCGGGCAAGGCGCACCCCGCGGGGCACCCGCACCAAATCAAGCCCGTCCGGCGATTGAGGACAAAAGGCCCGCACAACGGAACCCCGCACCCCCCGGGCCGGGCCCGAGCACGAACCGCACCGGCGTCCCCGCCACGACCCGCGCCGCCGCCGCCAGCGCGGGTTCCGGGACGACGCCGACGACCGGGTAGCCGCCCGTCGTCGGATGGTCGTTCAGGAACACCACCGGGCGGCCGTCGGGCGGGACCTGGACCGCGCCCAGCACCATGCCCTCACTGGGCAGTTCGCCCTGCCGGGCACGGGCCAGTGCGGGGCCTTCGGTGCGCAGGCCGATGCGGTTGCTCTGCGGGGAGACGCGGTACGCGGCCGTGGTCAGGGTGTGCAGCGCCTCGGAGGTGAACCAGGTGTGGCGGGGGCCCAGGAGCACCGGGAGGACGAGTTCGGCGGGGACCCCGGGCCAGGGGACGGCGCCCGAGGACGGTTCGCCGGCCGGCGGGGGCGGGGGCGGACCCAGCGGCAGTACGTCGCCGTCGTTCAGCGGCGCCGGGCCGAGACCGGAGAGCAGATCGGCCGAGCGGCTGCCGAGGACCGGCTCCGGCTCCAGGCCGCCCGCGAACGCCAGGTATCCGCGCAGCCCGTACGCGGCGGGGCCGGCGTCCAGCACCGCACCCGCCGGTACGTGCACCGCCGCGCCCCACGCCACGGGCCGCCCGTCCACCGTCACCCGGCAGGGCGCCCCGCCGACCACCGCGCGGACCGCGCGGCTCGAACGGACCGCGCAGCCGGTGGCGGTCGTCTCCAGGAGTGCCGCGGCCACCGGGTTGCCGGCCAGCCGGTTGGCGAGCCGGGCGGACGGCGCGTCCAGGGCGCCCGCCCGTCCCACGCCCAGGTGTGCGTGGCCGAACCGTCCCTCGTCCTGCACGGTGGTCAGGGCCCCGGCGCGGACGACCTCCAGCCGCGCGCTCATGCCCCGGCCCCCGTCGCGACGAAGCGGACCCGCACCCCTGGTGTCAGCAGTGCGGGCGGTTCGCGGTCCGGGTTCCACAGGGCGGCCGGGTCCGGCATCCGGCCGACGATCTGCCAGCCGCCGGGGGACGGGCGCGGGTAGACCCCGGTGTAGGGGCCGGCCAGGGCGACCGCACCGGCCGGGACCCGGGTCCGCGGAGTCGCCCGGCGCGGCACGCGGAGGCCGTCGGGCAGGCCCGTCAGATAGCCGAAGCCGGGGGCGAACCCGCAGAAGGCGACGCGGAATCCGGTCCCGGCGTGGATGCGGCCCACCTCATCGGCCGAGACGCCCCACGCCTTCGCGACGTCCACCAGGTCGGGGCCGTCGTAGACGACCGGGATCTCCACCGGTTCGCCGGTGGTCCGCCGCAGCGGCGGTACGTGCCAGGACGTCAGCTCGCGGGCGAGTGCGGCGGTGTCCCGCGCGATGCCGTCCAGCAGAACCGTCCGCGCACCGGGCACGACCTCGCGCACACCGGGCAGTTCACCGGCCTCGCGGCGCCGCAGCAGCTCGGCGTGGAAGGCCTCCGTCTCCTCCCCCGAGCCCAGCTCGACCAGCAGCGCGTCCGCTCCGGCTCTCAGCACGACGGGCGCCGTCCCGCGCGTCTCACCGTCCGGCGTCGGCGTGCTCACGCGAACGCCCGGACCGCGACGCCCGCCTCTTCCAGCGCGGCCCGCACCCGCCGGGCGATCGCCGCCGCACCCGGGGTGTCGCCGTGCACGCACAGGGAGCGCGCCGCGACCGTGATCCGCCCGCCGTCGGCCGCGATCACGCTCCGGTCCACCGCGATGCCGACACTGCGGCGTACGACCTCGTCCCCGTCGTGCACGACCGCGTCCGGCTCGGCGCGTGGCACGAGCGTGCCCTGCGGGGTGTACGCGCGGTCGGCGAAGGCCTCCTCGACGGCGGTCAGTCCCGCTTCGGCGGCCCGTACGAGCAGCCGGGATCCGGGCAGTCCGAGCACCGCCAGGTCCCCGCCCGCGAGCCGGACGCCCTCGATCACCGCGGCGGCCTGTTCGTCGTCGCGGACCGCCCGGTTGTAGAGGGCGCCGTGCGGTTTGACGTACGCGACGGTGGCGCCGGCCGCCTCGGCGAACACCCGCAGGGCGCCGATCTGGTAGGCCACTTCGGCGGTCAGCTCACCGGCCGGCACATCCATGGAGCGGCGCCCGAAACCCGCCAGGTCCCGGTAGGAGACCTGCGCGCCGATCCGTACGCCCCGGGCGGCCGCGGTGTCGCAGACCCGCCGCATCACCGACGGGTCCCCGGCGTGGAAGCCGCACGCCACGTTGGCGCTGGTCACGCACGCGAGGAGCGCCTCGTCGTCGGTGAGCGACCAGCGCCCGAACCCCTCGCCGAGATCCGCGTTGAGATCCATGGGACCGGCCGCGGCGGGCCCGTCCCCCCGGTCCGCCGGATTCATCAGATTCGTCACGAAGCGCACGTTAGCGCCTCACCGAGGCCGACTGCCCGTCAGAAGACGCACAGCTCGCTCTCCTTCACGCCCTCCAGCTCGTACCGCGTCCCGACCAGCGGCCGGCCCGCGTACAGCCTGATCAGTGTCGCCCCGTCGCCCCGGTAACGGGCCGGTGCGCGGCCGTCCTGTTCGACCCCGAGGACCAGCTCATCGCCGCCGTCCTCCAGCTGCGCGAGCAGCAGCGGCGGCTTCTTGCGGCGGGAGAACGGGCCGAGGAGCCCGAGCGCGTGCGTCAGTCCGGCGCCCCGGTAGGCCCCTTCGATCCCCCACGCCTCGCGTACGTCCCCGGCGTGCACCCACTCCCCCAGCGCCACCGCGTCCAGTACCCCGCCCGCGGCCGCGATGGCCGGCCCGGCGTCGGTCATGCCCCGCTCCAGCTCGTCCACCACCTGCGCGTTCGTCCAGTCCGCGCGCTCGGCGATGTCACGGTCGTTGGACTCGGGGCTGTACACGTCCGGCCCGAACCGGCTCTCCACCACCCGGTTCAGTGCGGAACCGCAGTGCGCGAGGACATCGCGCACCGTCCAGCCGGGGCATGCGGTGCGCAGGGCGAAATCGCTCTCGGCCGCGGACCGCAGCAGCGGGAGCAGGGCGTCGCGCTCGGTGCGCAGGAGGAGACCGGGGAGCTCGGGATCACGTTCGTCAGCCATGGCTCCAGCCAACCACCCTGCAACCGTGTTGAGTTGGTGTTCCGTTCGGAAGTGACGGGCCGATCCGGACATCAGGCCCTAATCTCGTCCCCATGACCGACACCGCTCAGGGCAGCCACAGCACCGACGACGCTCTCCGCGCGCGCTGGCGCGACTCCCTGACCGCCGTGCGGGGCGGCGGAGCGGGCCCCGATCCGCTGCCGTACGCCGACAACCTCCTGGTCCGCTGGGCCGAGCCCCAGCGCAAGTACCACACCACCGCCCATCTGACGGCCGTCCTGGACCGCGTCGACACGCTCGCCGGCCACGCCGCGGACGCGGACGCCGTGCGGCTCGCCGCCTGGTTCCACGACGCGGTCTACCGCCCCGACCGCACGGAGAACGAGGAGCGCAGCGCCGTCCTCGCCGAGCGTGCGCTGCCCGAGGCCGGGGTGCCCGCCGGGACGACCGCCGAGGTCGCCCGGCTGGTGCGGCTGACCGTCTCGCACGATCCGGCCGACGGCGACAGCAACGGCGAGGTGCTGTGCGACGCGGATCTGGCGATCCTGGCGGCGGCGCCGAAGGAGTACGCGCAGTACGCGGCCCAGGTGCGCGAGGAGTACGGCTTCGTCCCCGACGACGCGTTCCGGGAGGGCCGGACGGCCGTGCTGCGGCAGCTGCTGGACCTGCCCCGGCTGTTCCGCACCCCGCACGGGACCGCCGAGTGGGAGCCGAGGGCGCGGCACAACCTGCTGACGGAGCTGGAGCTGCTCGCACGCTGAGCGGCCGCCGCCCGCACCCCCGACGCACTCTCGAGCGCACTCCCGTCCGGGAACGCGGCCGGGAATGTAACGGACAAGTTCACTGTTGGCACCTGTCATGCCCGACTCTGCCGCCCGCCGCTCACGCATGCCCCTGGCCGTATACATTCTCGGCCTCTCCGTCTTCGCTCTCGGCACGAGCGAGTTCATGTTGTCCGGGCTGTTGCCGCCGATAGCCGACGACATGAACGTGTCGATCCCGCGTGCCGGTCTCCTCATATCCGCGTTCGCGATCGGCATGGTCGTGGGCGCCCCGCTGCTGGCCGTGGCCACCCTCCGGCTGCCGCGCCGCACCACGCTCATCGCGCTGATCTCGGTCTTCGGCCTCGGCCAGGTCGCGGGGGCGCTCGCGCCGACGTACGAGATCCTCTTCGCCTCCCGGGTGATCAGCGCCTTCGCGTGTGCCGGGTTCTGGGCCGTGGGGGCGGCGGTCGCCATCGCGATGGTGCCGGTGAACTCCCGGGCCCGCGCGATGGCCGTGATGATCGGCGGCCTTTCGATCGCCAATGTGCTGGGTGTGCCACTGGGGGCCTTCCTCGGTGAGAACCTCGGCTGGCGGTCGGCGTTCTGGGCGGTCGGCGCGGCCTCGGCCGTGGCCCTGGTCGGGGTGTCGACGCTCATCCCCCGTATCCCGGTCCCGGAAGAGAAGCCGCAGCTCAAGCGGGAGATGAGCATCTACCGCGACAAGCAGGTGTGGCTGTCCATCGTGATCACCGCGCTCGCGGCGGGCGGGGTGTTCTGCGCGTTCAGCTATCTGGCGCCGCTGCTGACGGATGTCGCCGGTCTCGACTCGGGCTGGGTGCCGACCGTGCTGGCCCTGTTCGGGATCGGTGCGCTGATCGGTACGACGATCGGCGGCCGGGTCGCGGACGCGCACCTCTTCGGGGTGCTGCTGAGCGGGATCGCGGCGTCGACGGTGTTCCTCGCCGCGCTCGCGCTGTTCGCCTCGAACCAGGCCGCCGTGATCGTGCTCTCGTTCCTGCTGGGCCTCTCCGCGTTCTACACGGCCCCGGCGCTCAACGCCCGGATGTTCAACGTCGCGGGCGCCGCCCCGACCCTGGCGGGAGCGACGACGACCGCCGCGTTCAACCTGGGCAACACCGGTGGCCCGTGGCTGGGCGGCACGGTGATCGACGCGGACTTCGGTTTCGCGGCGACCGCGTGGGCCGGAGGCGCGATGACGGTACTGGCCCTGGTGGCCGTGGTCCTCTCGCTGCGGCTCCAGCGCAGTCGCGCCTCGGCGTCCCTGCTGGTGGCGGGGGCACCGGCCGCGACGTCGCAGGGTGCGGACGTCGCGGCGAAGGAGTCCGCGCGGTAACAGCGGGAGCGGCCGCGGAACATCGACCGCCCGAAGGCCGCCGAACCCTCCGATACCGCCAGTGAGTGACGAACACCACACTGCCCTCCGGCGAGGGCTCCCGGGATGCGCGCAGCAGCTAGACATCTGACGTCATACCAGTTCAGCGGGTTCTGCGGACGAAACCGGCTACTCGGCCCGGCACGGGAGGGGCGCCGCGCCCCCGCCTCCCCGCTCCGCGGCCTCTTACCTTCGATGGATCAGCCACCTACGTTGATCGCCACCGACCGCCGTTCCTCGAAGGAGCAAAGATGACGACCAAGCGCAGGGTGCTGTCCGCAATCGCTGTCGTGGCCGCCGGATCACTCGGAATGTGCCTGATGCCCGCCGCTTCGCAGGCCGCCCAATCCACGGATACGGCAGCCCTGGCGGCGTCCGTCGACCCGGCGACGCCGCTGACGGCGAAGCCGGTGGGAACCACGGCCCAGAGCGGCAAACTGGTCTTCAGCGACGAGTTCAACGGCACGGCCGTCGATGCGTCGAAGTGGGTCAAGGGCGACGGGGAGCGCCAGGCGCACTCGGGGATCCGCTGGTGGTACAAGCCGGAGAACGTCGGTGTCGCCAACGGCTCGCTGAACCTGTCCATTTCGAAACTGGCGGACAACCAGTACGCGGGCTCCTCGGTCTCCAGCCAGGGGCTGTTCGCCTACAAGTACGGGACGATCGAGTTCAGGATGCAGGCGCCGCCGACCGAGGGGCATCTGGGCGCCGTCTGGATGATGCCGGAGAACGGCCTGGCCGAGGACAACAACGGCTCGGCCTCCGACGGGGCCGAGTACGACCTCGCCGAGACCTCCAACAAGGCCGACACGTATCCCAACACGGTCCACTACGACGGCTACGGCACCAACCACAAATCCACCAGCCACGTCGTCCAGGCGCCTGGCCTGCACTCCGGATACCACACCTTCTCGCTGGTCTGGACTCCGGAAAGTCTGACGTACCTGTACGACGGAACGATGGTCCGCTACCTCACGGACACGAAGCTGATCAGCGCGGTCAGGGAACGCCCCGTCATGTCGAACGAGATCCTGCAGATGGCGGAGGGCGACATCGCGACGGCACCCAAGAACTCCACGTCCGACGCGAAGTTCGACTACGTACGGGTGTGGCAGAACAACTGATCCGATGCCGGCGGGCCCTTCCGCTTGCCGGACACGCCTGCCGGACATGCCTGTCGGGCACGCCTGACGGGCACGCCTGGCGGGCACTCAGATAGCTGACGCAGGGCGGCCCTTCGGGCGGCGCAGGCCCGCGGCGGTGATCCGGCGGACCAGTTCCTTGGAACCGATCTGCCGGGCGCCGGCCCGTACGGCGTCCTCGTACCGGGCCTCCGGCACGTCGTAGTGGTCCCGCTCGAAGGCCCGCTCCGGGCAGCCGATCGCCGCCGCGAAGGCGTGCAGCTCCTCGAACGACTCGTCGCTGACCAGGTGCGACCAGAGCCGTCCGTGGCCCGGCCAGTCCGGCGGGTCGATGTAGAGGGTCACGGCCGCACTATCCCGCTCAGCGAGCCGACCGGGGCGACCGACACAGTGGCCTTCGTGCAGACCCAGTGCGGGTCGGGGCCCAGCTCGGGTTCGACGTCCAGGGCGTGCGGGTCGCCCTCGTGGCAGACCGGGCAGATCGGCCAGCGGCCGTACTTCTCCAGGAGCGCGTCCTGCACGTCCTGGGCGACGAGGCCCACGACGAATTCCGCGCCCTCCGGCCACTGCTCGACCCACCAGCGCCGGTGCGTCACCGCGTCCTCGACCATCGACACGATCTGCGCCTCGGCGACCTCCCCGGCGGCGAGGTCGGCCATGACGAGTGCGCGGGCGGTGTGCAGCGCCTGCTCCAGGCGATTCGGCTCCATGCCCCCCATTGTCCACCTGCCCGCAGGACCGCCCGGCCGTACCGCCAGAGGTCGGGACCAAAGGGGGGTTGACGGACCTGCGTCCTGAAAATATCTTTCAGATGTGACCAATGACCTGAAGGAAAGTTTCAGCGCTGACTCGCCGCCCGCCCCGGCCGCCCTCGCCGCCAAGGTGCGCACGCTCGCACCGTCCATGACCCGCTCCATGCAGCGGGTCGCCGAGGCAGTCGCGGGTGACCCGGCAGGCTGCGCCGCCCTGACGGTCACCGGACTCGCCGAGCTCACCGGCACGAGCGAGGCGACGGTGGTCCGCACCGCCCGCCTCCTCGGCTACCCCGGCTACCGCGACCTGCGCCTCGCGCTCGCCGGTCTCGCCGCCCACCAGCAGTCCGGCCGGGCCCCCGCCGTCACCGCCGACATAGCGGTGGACGACCCGATCGCCGACGTGGTCGCCAAGCTCGCCTACGACGAGCAGCAGACCCTCGCCGACACCGCCGCCGGGCTCGACACCGTGCAGCTCGGTGCCGCCGTGGCCGCCGCCGCCACCGCCCGCCGGATCGACATCTACGGGGTGGGCGCCTCCTCCCTCGTCGGCCAGGACCTGGCGCAGAAGCTGTCCCGTATCGGCCTGATCGCGCACTCCAACATGGACCCGCACCTCGCGGTGACCAACGCCGTGCAGCTGCGCTCCGGTGACGTGGCCATCGCGATCACCCACTCCGGTTCGACCGGTGATGTCATCGAGCCGCTCCGGGTCGCCTTCGACCGCGGCGCGACGACGATCGCGATCACCGGCCGCCCCGACGGACCGGTCACGCAGTACGCCGACCACGTACTGACCACGTCCACGGCCCGCGAGAGCGAGCTGCGCCCCGCCGCCATGTCGAGCCGCACGAGCCAGCTCCTGGTCGTCGACTGCCTCTTCATCGGCGTCGCGCAGCGTACGTACGAGACGGCGGCCCCGGCCCTCGCCGCCTCCTACGAGGCACTGGCCCACCGGCACAACCCCCGCACCCGCTGACCTGACCCCCGGAAGAACCCGCACCCGCACCCGCACCCGCACCCGCAGAACCGTACGAGTTCAAGAAAGCAGAGCCGCTCTCCATGACCTCCATCACCGACGCCGACGCCACCGCCCCCGACGGATACGGCGAGCTGCGCGCCCAGCTCGAAACCCTCACCACCGAGGCGTTCCGTCCCGAGCTCGCCGAGATCGACCAGCTGGCCACCTCGGAAATCGCCCGGATCATGAACGGCGAGGACCAGACCGTCCCCGCCGCCGTCGCCGCCCGGCTGCCCGAGATATCCGCCGCGATCGACGCCACCGCGGCCCGCATGGCCCGCGGCGGCCGGCTGATCTACGCGGGCGCGGGCACCGCGGGCCGCCTCGGCGTGCTGGACGCCAGCGAGTGCCCGCCCACCTTCAACACCGACCCGGCGGACGTCATCGGTCTCATCGCGGGCGGCCCGTCCGCGATGGTCACCGCCGTCGAGGGCGCGGAGGACAGCAAGGAGCTTGCCGCCGCCGACCTCGACGCGCTGGGCCTGACCGCCGACGACACCGTGGTCGGCATCTCCGCCTCCGGCCGCACGCCGTACGCCATCGGGGCCGTCGAGCACGCCCGCGCCAAGGGCGCACTGACCATCGGCCTGTCCTGCAACGCGGACTCCGCACTGGGCGGCGCGGCCGAGCACCCCGTCGAGGTCGTCGTCGGCCCCGAGCTGCTCACCGGCTCCACCCGGCTCAAGGCGGGCACCGCCCAGAAGCTCGTCCTGAACATGCTCTCGACGATCACGATGATCCGGCTCGGCAAGACGTACGGAAACCTCATGGTCGACGTCCGCGCCTCCAACGAGAAGCTGCGCGCCCGTTCCCGGCGGATCGTCTCGCTGGCCACCGGCGCCTCCGACCAGGAGATCGAGGCCGCGCTCGCCGCCACCGACGGCGAGGTGAAGAACGCCATCCTCACCATCCTCGGCCAGGTCGACGGCCCCACCGCCGCCACGCTCCTCTCCGCTTCGGACGGCCACCTCCGCGCCGCGCTCGCCGCCGCCCCCCGCACCACCTGAATCTCAGGCCCCACCCCCCGCACAGCAAGGCACCACGCACCATGGCTACAGAAGACAAGAACCGCGCCACTGCCGCCGCGATCCTTCCGCTCGTCGGTGGCGCCGCGAACGTCAGCTCCATCGCCCACTGCATGACCCGGCTCCGGCTGAGTCTGCACGACCGCCTCCTCGTCCAGGACGAGGCTCTGAAGGCCGTCCCGGCCGTCATGGGCGTGGTCGACGACGACACGTACCAGATCGTTCTCGGTCCCGGTACGGTCGCCCGCGTCACGCCGGAGTTCGAGAAGCTCGTCGAGGAGGGCCGGGTCTCGGAACCCGCCCCGGCCCCCTCCCCGGCCGACCCCTCCACCCCGCTCACGGCTGAGGAACTGGCCGCGCAGGGCGCCGAGATGAAGGCGGCACGGAAGGCGAAGAACGCCACCCCGTTCAAGCTGTTCCTGCGCAGGATCGCCAACATCTTCGTGCCGCTGATCCCGGCCCTGATCGGCTGCGGCATCATCGCGGGACTCAACGGCCTGCTGGTCAACCTGGAGTGGCTGCCCTCGGTCACCCCGGCGCTGGCGGCGATGGCGTCCGGCTTCATGGCGCTGATCGCGGTCTTCGTCGGCTACAACACGGCGAAGGAGTTCGGCGGCACGCCGATCCTCGGCGGTGCGGTCGCGGCCATCATCGTCTTCCCGGGCGTCGCGGACATCGAGGCGTTCGGCCAGAAGCTCTCCCCCGGCCAGGGTGGCGTCCTCGGCGCGCTGGGCGCGGCGGTGCTCGCGGTGTACGTGGAGAAGTGGTGCCGGCGCTGGGTCCCGGAGGCGCTGGACGTCCTGGTCACCCCGACCCTGACGGTCCTGATCTCCGGTCTGGTGACCATCTTCGGCCTGATGTACGTGGCCGGTGAGGTCTCCACGGCGATCGGTACGTTCGCCGACTGGCTGCTCTCCAACGGCGGCGCGGGCGCGGGCCTGGTCCTCGGCGGCTTCTTCCTCCCGCTGGTCATGCTGGGCCTGCACCAGGCGCTGATCCCGATCCACACGACGCTGATCGAGCAGCAGGGCTACACGGTTCTGCTGCCGATCCTGGCCATGGCCGGAGCGGGCCAGGTCGGTGCGGCCATCGCGGTCTACTTCCGCCTCCCGCGCAACGAGTCGATCCGCAAGACGATCAAGTCCGCCCTGCCCGCAGGCTTCCTGGGCGTCGGCGAACCCCTGATCTACGGCGTCTCGCTCCCGCTGGGCCGCCCGTTCGTCACGGCGTGCGTGGGCGGCGCGTTCGGCGGCGCGTTCATCGGCTTCTTCAACCAGCTCGGCGACGCGGTGGGCTCCACCGCGATCGGCCCGTCCGGCTGGGCGCTGTTCCCGCTCCTGGACGGCAACCACGGCCTGGGCGCGACGATCGCGATCTACGCGGGCGGCCTGCTGGTCGGCTACCTGGCGGGCTTCGTCGCCACGTACTTCTTCGGCTTCAGCAAGGACCTGCTGACGGAGTTCAACGTGTCGCAGGAACCGTCGGCCTCCCCGGCCGCCGAGACGTCCCCGGCCCCGGCGACCGCCGCCGCCGGCCCGGATGCCTTGGCTAAGGAACCTGCCGGGGTCTGACGGACACTCCGGCACACCGGTCACACGGAAGCGGCGGCACCCTTCGGGGCGCCGCCGCTTCGCTGTTCCCGCGTCAGACCGGGAAGGCGTCCGTGGCCAGCGTGACGTCGAAGGGCGCGGGCAGCCCGAGCGGCTTGCCGAACGGCACGGGGTCGGAGCGCTTGTACGTGCCGTCCTCGTTCGGCTCCGTGAACAGCGTGCTCATCGCCCCACGCGTGTCGAACCGGTCGATCAGCAGATACATGGGCACACCCGCGCGCGCATAGGCCCGGTATTTCTTCGTCCGGTCCTCCCGGGCGTTCCCCTTCGACGTGATCTCGACGATGAGGAGCGCTTCGGAGGCGTCCATGGGATCGCTGGTCTCGGGGTCGGCGGCGTCGACCAACTCGGCCGGCATAACCACCAGATCGGGTACGTACAACTTGTCGAGCGGAGCTACGTGCACACCCAAAGTCTGGTAGATCTCCAGCTCGTCGGGCAGGTTCGCGTAGATCCGGCGCTGCACCTTGGCAGCAATCCCGTTGTGATGCGCATGCGGCGGCGGTACCAAGACGATCTGCCCTTCGTCGATCTCGGCGCGCCACCCCTCGGGCACGTCCAGCTCCTGCCAGGTGCGCAGCAGGTAGTCCCACGGGCGGCCTTCAGAGTCCTGGTGGTTCTCGACCATCGCGGCGGTCATCGCGGGTCCCTTCTCCTGAGGCCTGTCGAGGGAGCGTAGATCGACGATTCCACGGCGCGGGGCCGCTCCTGTCAGCGTCCCACGATCGTGTGACCGACGCACTGACCCGCCCACACCAGCAGGACATCTCGCCCGGAGCGCGTCATTTCCACTTTATGTAGTCGATACATTACATTGCGTGACGAGCGGCCATGATCATCATGTTCCGCCCCACACCCCTGGAGAATTTTCATGCGACACCTCTTCACCAAGGTCGCGAGCCTCGCGGCCGTGGCGATGCTCGCGTTCACCGTGGTCCAGCCCGCCCAGGCCACCCAGAACAGCGAGGGTGCCCCGCGCGCCGCCGCCGTCGCACCCGCGTACTTCGAGATGACCGACGTCACACGTGCCACCTTCGTCGTGAAGCTGGTCAAGGAGCAGGACATCAAGCACGCGCGTGACTTGGTGAGCGGCGCCACGGACGACGAGCCGCACGTCGTCGGCCGCATCCAGAAGCGCACCGCCCCGTACAACCCGCGCTGGAGCTACCACTTCGACCCGGAGACGGTCAGCTTCTTCAACTACGCCATCGAGGTCTGCGACGCGGGGCTGCCGTACGTCGAGGACCACCTCGACGAGGCCGGCGGCCCCTTCCTGCCGGGCCTGGTCTACTGCCCCTGGACCTCGAAGCTCGTCCGGGAAGTCCCGGCCCCGTAAGGCCGGTTCCATGACGGAAGGGCGGCACTCCCGGCAGAGGGGAGGGGCCGCCCTTTCCCCGTTCACCGGCCGGACGGAACCGGCTCGGCCGGCCTGCGGCCCGGCTGGACGGTGACGAGGGCGATCCCTCCGCAGCACACCGCCAGGAGCAGGAGTTCGGCGGGCGAGGGGGCCGAGGAAGTGCCCAGCGCCCAGTCGCCGAGGCGGACGGTGAACGGCACGGCCAGCTGCACGGCTGCGGTGAAGACCGGGCCCCGGAGCAGGATGAGCCGGTGCTGTACGAGGTAGGCGGGCGCGTAGACCGCAGCGCCCAGCAGCACGATGCCACCTGTCGCGGCCACGGTCGGCGGGTGGGCGACGAGCGCGGGCAGCGACATCGGCAGCAGCAGACAGGTGGCCGCCGCGAGCAACACCGGCAGCACGGCGAGCGGCGGCAGCCCCGACAGCCGCGCCCGGTACAGGAATCCGTACACCGCGAACGCCACCGTCGCGGCCGCCACCAACAGCAGCCCCACCGCGTCCAGATCCCCCGCGTCCGCACCCAGCGCCGCGTAACCGGCAGCCGCCGCGCAAGCCAGCACCGCGCCCAGCGCCTTGCGGGGCCCGGACCGTTCACCGAAGAACAGCGCGCCGACGGCCACAGAGGCGCACGGCATCAGCGCGACGACCAGGTTCGTCATGGAGGTGCCGATGCGCGGGATGGCGAGCAGGGTGCCGGCCGCGTACCCGGCGAATCCGAGCAGCCCCAGCAGCCAGACGGTCCCCGGCCGCGCCACGGCCCGTCGCAGATCGGCCCGCCCGCTCGTGGTGGACGCCGCGACCACGGTCAGCACCGCACAGCACACGGCGGTACGGCCCACCGCCACGGTCAGCGGTTCGGTCCCGGTCACCAGAGCCCCGGAGAGCAGCCAGGTCCCGGACAGCAGCAGCACGAGTACGACCGGCATGAGTGGACCTTTCCGTTCGAGGCGGCATCGACCGATGAGTTCCGAAACGGAGCGAGGTCTACTTGGGCAGACGCACTCGCAAGCCCGGTAATCGGTAAGGAGACTCCCACGTGAGCGACATCGTGGTCCAGAAGATCGTCCGGCCCGAGCGGGTGCTGTCGGGCCCATGGCTGGAGGTGATCGCCTCGAATCTCGACTACCACCGCGCGACCTTCCTGTGGAAGTGCGAGGGCCTCTCGGACGAGCAGCTGCGGCTGCGTCCGGTGCGGACTTCGGCGTTGACCCTGCTGGGGCTGATGCGCCACCTGCAGGGAGTCGAGCGGGCCTGGTTCCAGGGGGCGCTGGCCGGCACGGCGCCTGCGTTCTTCCCCTACCGGACGTACGTCACCGCTGACGGCGGCGAGTGGTACGACGAGTCGGACGCCACAACGGCCGGGGACGTCTACGAGGATTACCTCAAGGCGTGCGAGGAGTCGCGGCAGGTCTTCGCGAAGGTGACCGCCGACCTCGCACGCCGCGTGCCGAACCCGGAATTCGGTGATACCGATGTGCGGTTCGTTCTTGAGCACGTGATCGAGGAGTACGCCCGCCACGTCGGCCACGCGGACCTTCTCCGCGAGGCCGTCGATGGCGCCACCGGCGAGTAGCCGACCGTCCGGGCGGGCAACCCGCCCTCGGCATCGACAACGCACCCTCAGCGCGGCAGCTGCCCCTCCCGGTTGACCTCGGTCACCCGGGCCCGCAGCACGAGCCCCGGCGGGGCGGGCCGGACCGATTCGGGCGGGCAGTCCCACTCCGCGCCGCCGCCCGGCGGGCGCAGCTGCACATACGGGCCGACCCGCCCCATCACCCGGCCCACGCGCCCGTCCCGCGCATCGACCGCGAACGACCCGGGCTCCGGCGTACACGCCTCCAGCCCGCCCGCGTCAACGGTCATGGCCGGCCCTCTCCGCTTCCAGCACCTGCGTCAGCCGCGCCGCCGTGTCGAGGTTGCAGCGGCCCAGGTCGACGAGCCCGGCCGGCTCCTCACCCGCGAACGAAACCGGGTCGATCCGCAGCGAGGGCAGCACGATCCCGACCCCCGCGAACCCTTCCCGCAACCGCGTCACCACCTCCTCGGCCTCCCGCACTCTGACCGCTGCCGCCCTGCGCCGCTCCGTAGTCGTCATGATCCATTCCTTCCACTCTGAGTAGTGACAATGCATACCCAGCGTGTCCAATCTCTCGTTAGCCTGGAAGAGGTGCAGTTCCAACAACCGCACGTGTGTCACAGGGAGTTGTCATGCCAGGTCCCAGGAAGCTCGACCCCTCCTCCTCGCCACGCGCCCTTCTCGGCGCCGAACTACGCCACCGGAGAGAGAACGCGGGCCTCTCCCAGACCGACCTCGGCGCCCCGCTCTTCGTCAGCGGCTCGTTCATCGGGCAGCTGGAGTCCGGGGTGCGGCGGATGCAGATGGACCAGGCGGAGAAGTTCGACGAGCTGCTGGGCGCGGACGGGTTCTTCGTACGGAACTGCGCGGCGCTGAAGACGTCCAAGTACCCCGAACACTTCGCGGAGGCCGCCGAGGCCGAGGCCCGCGCGGAGGCCATCCGGGAGTACGCGCCCCAGCTCATCCCGGGGTTGTTGCAGACGGAGGCCTACGCCCGGACGGTGTTCCGGGAGTACCAGCCCACCGCCGTCGAGCGGGTGATCGACGAGCTGGTGGCAACACGACTGGAGCGCGCCCAGCTGCTGACCGACCCAACAGTCCCGCTGTTGTGGGTGGTGCTGGACGAGGCGGTGTTACGTCGCGTGGTGGGGGGACCGGAGGTCATGGCGGGAGCTCTGCGGCACATCGCGTCGCTGATCAGACAACACCGCGTCATCGCGCAGGTGCTGCCGTTCTCCGAAGGCGCCCACATGGCGCTGGAAGGCTCTCTCAAACTGATGGCCTTCCCGGACGCACCGCCACTCGCGTACCTACAGGGCTTGGGCACAGGGAAGTTGCAGGACGATCCGGCCACGCTGAGACAGTACGAACTCACCTACGATCTCCTCGCGGCCAGCGCGATCTCACCGGCAGCGTCCCTGGCCCTGATCGAGTCGGTGGCGGAGGATTACGACCATGAAGCTCAGCGGTTCTGACTACGACCTGTCCACGGCGATCTGGCACAAGTCCTCGTACAGCGGCGGCAGCGGAGGGGACTGCGTCGAGGTCGCCACCTGGCGCAAGTCCACCTACAGCGACGGCAGCGGCGGCAACTGCCTGGAAGTCCTCGACGGCGTCCCCGAGATCGTCCCCGTCCGCGACTCCAAGGTGGCCGACGGCCCCGCGCTGGTGTTCCGCGCGGCAGCCTGGGGCTCGTTCGTCGACGGGCTCAAGCGGGGCTGAGCGTACGGATATCAGCGCTCGGCGGAGTGCGCGCGGTTCCAGTCGTGCAGGATGCCGTCCCAGTCGTGCCGGGGAAGGGTGTCCGTGCGGGCCGCGGCCCACCCGTTGTCGTCCTGCCCGTACAGATCCTGGTACTGGGCGCCGCTCTGCCCGGGGATGCCCACCCCGTCGAAGGACGACGGCCAGGTCTGCGCCGGGGGCGTACGCAGCAAGCCGTCGTGATCGGGTGCGGATTGGGCGCCGGCCATGCCTTCGGCGCCGGGGCGCCGGTGGCGGCCACCGTCGCGTCGCACCGGGGTGAGACGGCCGTCCGCGGACAGGGTCTGAGCCCGCGCGACCAGTTGCGAGAGCCCGATGCCGAGCCGGGCCGCGAGCGTAGAGGCGTCGATGCCCCTGTTCCAGCCGTCCGCGAGGAAGGAGTCCAGGGCGGGCGACCACTCCTGGAAGGCTGCGGGCGGCGACAGTTGGGGGGCGACTCCTTCCACCCGGGGCAGCGGAACGGGCGGCTGCGGCGGAACCGGGCGCGGTGGCGCCGCGGCCTCGGGGGGCGGGGCGACCGGGGCGGCCGACGCGGAGTAGGAGTCGTCGGCGTCGTCCTCGGCGATGTGGCCTGGGGCCCCCGTGGCCGCATCCGGGTCCCCGGCCGCCGACTCGGTGAGCAGTGACTCGGCCAGCGAGGCCGCGACGCTCTTGCCCACGGTGCGGCGGGCCACGCGCACCTCGCGCTCGCCCAGACCCAGCAGTTCGGCGACCGCGGCATCGCTGCCCACCGTGACGGCGAAGGCGGCAAGCAGCCTCGCGCGTTCGGCCTGGGTCCCGTCAAATGCCGCCTGCGCCTCGCGCACGCGGTCGTCCGCGCCGCAGAATGCGCTGGCCAACACCGCATGCCGCTCCCACAATTCCCTTGCTTCCACGCATGATCCAACGCTTGCCACGACGCGTTGGAACCGAACTTGGCCACCAAATCACCCAATTGGCCGTTTTAGGATGACCCGCCCATATTTATATTTATGTCTGCCCCTGAAGGCGCAGATTGCGCAGCGTCTCCTCCGTCTCCTCAAGGAAGTGCCGGTAGGAGGTCAGGCGGCGCCAGTCGGCGTCCAGGACCCCGGGGAGCGTGGCTTCGCGCGCGGCCCAGAGGTTCAGCAGCTCCGTGTACAGCGGCGTCACCTCCGCTCCGCCGGCGCCGTCCGGCTCCGGCATCCGGTGGGGCAGTGGTGCCTCATGACCGGTGATCGCAACGCGGGGGCCCGGCAGACCCCCGGCCATCCCCCGACCGTGGCCGTGGCCGTGCGAAATGGAAGGGGCGGAACCACTGCCTACTCCCGTTGGGCCGTCAGATGCACTCATGGCTGTAGAAACGATTCGCTTCCCCTCTCGTCACTCGCGCGAAGAGCCCCTGACGTGAGCGTTCGACGCCCGTCCGGGCCGTGGCGGGACGGGAGAGGCCGGGGGAAGGGCTTCCACGTAGTTCACTCCCGTCCATTCCAAGGAAAGTGAGTGATTACGCTGCGCGGGTGACTACGCGCTCAGCCCGGTGGTTGTCACATCCGTGGGCCCGGTGGTGTCTTCATGCCGACCAGGCAGACAGGCACACGTCCAAGGAGAACACGATGGCGGTACGTATCCCGAAGGCCGAACTCCCCGCCGAGCTCCGCGAAAACCTGATCAAGCAGCTCGGTTCCGTGCCGGAGCCCAACGAGGTGCTGTGGAACCACCCCAAGCTCGCCGAGGCCAACCAGGAGTTCTCGGCCGAGGTGGCCACCTGGGACGCGGCGGACGCGAGCCTCAAGACGTTCGCGCACATGGCCGTCGCGGCGCAGGTCGGCTGCAGTTGGTGCCTCGACATCAACTACTTCGCGGCACTGCACCAGAACCTGGACCTGGCCAAGGCGAGCCAGGTGCCGCGCTGGCGGGAGTCGGAGGTGTTCACGCCGTTGGAGCGGGAGGTGCTGGAGTACGCCGAGGCCATGACGAACACGCCGACGACCGTCACCGATGAGCTGTCGGCCAGTCTGCTCGGCCGGCTCGGTCCGGCGGCGCTGGTCGAGCTCACCGTGTTCATCGGCTTCGCCAACCTGGCAGCCAGGTGCAACACGGCGCACGGGATCACCTCGCAGGGCTACTCCGATGCCTGCGAGATCCCGCTGGCCGAGCGTCCGCGAGCGTCCGGCGCGGCTTCGGCATCATGACCGAGGACCCGTTCTTCACCCATCGCAGCCTGCTGTTCACGGTCGCCTACGAGATGCTCGGCTCCTCGGCCGACGCGGAGGACGTGTTGCAGGAGTCCTGGCTGCGGTGGGACGGGGTCGACCGGTCGCGGGTGAGCGACGCACGGGCGTACCTCGTCAGGACCGTCACACGGCAGGCGCTCAACCGGCTGCGGACGTTGGCGCGCAGCCGCGAGGACTACGTCGGCGCATGGCTGCCGGACCCGTTGCTGACCAGCCCTGATGTCGCCGAGGACGTGGAGCTCGCGGAAAGTGTCTCGATCGCGATGCTGACGGTCCTCGAAACGCTCGGGCCGACCGAGCGGGCGGTGTTCGTGCTCCGCGAGGTCTTCGCGCTGCCGTACGGCGAGATCGCCGAGGCCATCGGGAAGTCCGCGGCTGCGGTACGGCAGATCGGGCGGCGGGCACGCGAGCATGTGGCGGCCCGCCAGCCGCGGGTGCAGGTGAGCCGGTCGGAGCAGCAGGCCGTGGTGGAGCGGTTCCTGCTCGCGTTGCGTACCGGGCAGTTGCAGGAACTCGTGGAGGTCATGGCGCCGGACGTGGTCCTGATCGCCGATGGTGGCGGGCTTGCGGCTGCCGCTCTGGCTCCGCTCCACGGGGTCGAGCTCGTGGCGAAGGTGCTTGCGCGCACGGACCGGGTGCAAGCGCCCGCGCTCACGACGACGCCGGTGTGGCTCAACGGGGCACCTGCGGGCCGGATCGAGATCGAGGGCGAGCCGGCCACGGCGGTGAGCCTCGTGGTGGAGAACGGGCAGATTACCCGGGTCTACTTGGTGAGAAATCCAGTGAAGCTGACGAGGCTGGACGAACCGGTCGAACTCGCCAGGTAGGGCGGGTGCTGCTGCGGCGCTGTGGATGTTCCGGGCGAAACCGCCCGGAGATGCGGGTCTGCCACGTCACGGACATCGACGACGCCGAAGTGGTGCCGAGGCGCGACCGTCATCGCCCCCTCCAGCCCGTCAGTCCTCCGCGTCCCGGACCAGGAGCGCGATCTGCACCCGGTTGCCGACCGACAGCTTGGCGAACAGGTTGCCCGTGTGGGCCTTGACCGTCGCGACGCTGATGTGGAGGCGCCGGGCGATGTCCTGGTTGCTCAGGCCGTCGGCGATGGCCCGCGCGGTTTCGCGTTCACGTGCGGTCAGTGCGGACAGCTGGCCGCGGGCTGCCGCGCGTGACGCGTCGCGGGCGTGCGGGGACTGCGGGCCGGTGGCGGCCGCGATCACCCGGGCCGTGGCCGCAGGAGACAGTACGGATTCTCCGGCCGCGACCGCGCGCACCGCGTCGATGATCCTCGACGGCGGGGTGTCCTTGAGGACGAATCCGAGTGCTCCGGCGCGCAGTGCGCCGAGCACCAGGTCGTCCGAGTCGAACGTGGTGAGCATGAGCACCCGCGGCGGTGCGGGCCGGGACAGGATTTCCCGCGTCGTGCTGAGGCCGTCACGACCCGGCATCCGGACATCCATCAGTACGACGTCGGGCCGGTGTTCGTCCACCACGTCGATCGCCGCGTTCCCGTCGGCCGCCTCCGCGACGACCGTCAGATCCGGTTCGCCGTCGATGACCAGGCGCAGCGCCATCCGCACCAGCTCCTCGTCGTCGACGACGACGACGCGGACCGGCCGCGCCGGCTCCCGTTCGGTATCCACTCAGGCTCTCTTTTCGTTGCCGTGCTTCGGCCAGGGAATTCGGACGGTGAGGACGTAGCCCCGGTCGGGTGTGGGGTGGTGCGCCAGGCTGCCGCCGGCGAGGGTGACGCGTTCGGTGAGGCCGAGCAGACCGAATCCCGAGGCGGGCGGTGGGGCTCCGGTGCGGTGGTCCCGGGGGCCGGCGGCGTTGTGGACGGCGACTCGCACCGTGTCGCCGGCCGTGCCTTCGAGGGTGAGGTGCACGGGGGCGCCCGGGGCGTGCTTGGCGGCGTTCGTCAGCCCTTCCTGGACGACCCGGTAGCAGGTGCGGCCGACGGCTTCGGACGGTGTTCCCGTCATGGTGCTGGTGAACGTGACATCGAGTCCGGATGCGCGGGCGTCGTCCACCAGAGCGGGGATGCTGTCGAAGGACGGCTGTGGCGGCTCCGGGTCGCCCGGGTCCGACCGGAGTACGCCGAGCACATCGCGCAGCTCTTCCAGGGCCTGGTGGGAGCCGTCGGCGATGCCGCGGACCAGCACGCGGTTCTCCTCGGCCGTGAGGTTGCCGCGGTGGTCGAGCACGCCGGCCTGCATGGCGACGAGGGAGATCCGGTGTGCGAGCACGTCGTGCATCTCGCGGGCGATCCGGTTGCGTTCCAGGGCCCGGGCCTGTGCCGCTCGTGCGGCCTGTTCCCGTTCCGCGCTCTCCGCGCGGTCCCGCAAGGACCGCACCTCGACCCGCCGTGCGCCGATGGCCATGCCCGCGGCCACCGCGATGCCCGCGGTCAGTGCCGGAAACGCGAGCCGGAGCCAGAGCGAGCCGGGCGAGTTCGGGACGGGGTACAGCCCGACGGCGAACTGTGAGGCGGCCACGAAGGCGAGGACGACGATGCCGATCTCCACCGGACGACGACGGGTGGAGATCGAGACCAGCGCCATGAGCAGGGCGCCGGTGGCGAGTGCCGACGCGGTCGAGGCGATCGCCACCGTCAACGTGACGGCCAGCGGGAACCGGCGCCGCCACAGCAGCGCCGTCAGGCAGCCGAGCGCGACCAGCGGATCACCGATGAACCACCAGGAGCCCGTGCCGACACCGTGCTGGTGCAGCACGACCCCGGTGGTGAGCCAGGGCAGGACGCCCACGGCCACGGCCGCAGCCAGGCGCCAGGCCTGCTGCCACCATTCGAGCCGTGGCGCCACGTCCATGTTCACCTGGCCATTATCGCGAGGCGGTGCGACCGGGGAGTCAGACCGGGGGCGGATGCGCCCTGGACCAAAGTCGAAGGACCGCCTCGCCTGTCGTCGGGGACGTGCCGGACCGCTGGGGCGATGTGCCGGAGCCCGCCACACGGACAGACTCGTTCCGTTCCCGTCCCGGACGACAGGACACGAGACGGACACCTGACCTGTGGGCCTGACCTGCGGGCCTGACCCGTGGGCGTCTTCCACCGGGTCCGGATGGCCCACCGGCCGCCCCGGCCCGGCCCGGCCCGCAGGCATCGCGCCCGTCGCCCGGCGTGCGGCGGCCGGGCATTCCGGCACCGTGCGCACCCCCTGTGCGCCCCCTTCCAGGAGGAGACCCGATGCACATTCCCCTGTCTCTCGCCCTTGCCGCCACCACCCTGGCGGCGACCCTGATTCCGGCAGGACCTGCTGCCCCGGCAACGCCGGGCCCCCTGCGGTGGGGTCCGTGCCCGAAGGAGGCCGCCGCACCCCGGCTCACCTGCTCGACGCTCGAAGTCCCCCTGGACTACCGGGATCCGGACGGCCGGCAGATCAAGGTCGCCGTCTCCCGCCTCGCGAGCAGGAATCCGGCGCAGCGGCGTGGCGTACTGCTGACGAATCCGGGCGGCCCCGGAGGCCCGGGGCTCGGTTTCCCCGCCGTTCTCGCCGGTGCCCGGATGCCGCAAAAGGTCCTCGACTCCTACGACTTGATCGGCTTCGACCCGCGCGGGGTGGGCCGCAGCGCCCCGGTGACCTGTGATCTGACGCCGGAGCAGCAGGCCCGCGGCAACTTCGCGCCCTACGCGCACAGCCCGGCCGACGTCGCACGGGAAGCCGGCAACGCACGGACCATCGCCGATCAGTGCGCCGCCTCGCGCACGGCATGGATGCTGCCCCACACCACCACCGCCAACACCGCGCGCGACATGGACCGCATCAGGGCCGCGCTCGGCGAACGGAAGATCTCCTACCTCGGTGCGTCCTACGGCACCCAGCTCGGTGCGGTGTACACGACGTTGTTCCCGAGGCGCAGCGACCGGTTCGTCCTCGACAGCAGCCTGGGCCCCGGCGGTTACGACGTCACGGCCATGCGGATGTTCGCCCGTGGCCTCCAGGACCGTTTCCCGGACTTCGCGGCGTTCGCCGCCGCACACCCCGAGTACGGCCTGGGTACCACCCCGAAGCAGGTCACCGCGAAGTTCTTCGAACTCGCGAAGCGGCTGGACGCCGAACCGGTCGAGGGCATCGACGGGACGGCGTTCCGCGGCCTGACCTTCGACCGCCTCTACAGCGACGCGACCATTCCCCAGCTGGCCGAGTTCTGGCAGGCACTCGACGCCGGACGGCCGGTGCCCAGTCCGCCGTTGTCGGGCATGGAGAACCTCATGTCGAGCCGCTTCTACGTGATCTGCGGGGATTCACGCTGGCCGCGGACGGTCCGGGAGTATCAGCGGAACGTCGCGGTGGACCGAGTGAGGTACCCGATGCTCGGCGGGTCCACGGCCGGTATCGGACCGTGCGCCTTCTGGCCGGGCAATCCGGTGGAGCCGCCGGTGCGCATCGGTGACCGGGGCCCGTCGAACGTGCTCCTGGTGCAGAACGAGCGCGACCCCGGGACCCCGCTGGCAGGCGCCCGCAAGCTGCGGCAGGCGTTCGGGCAGCGGGCCAGGATGGTCACCGCCGACCAGGGTGGGCACGGCGTCTATCCGTACGGCCGCAACACGTGCGCGAACGACGCGGCGACAGCTTTCCTGACCACCGGGCACCGCCCGACGCATGACCTCGACTGCCCGGCCGAGCCGGGCAAGTAGGGGAGGACCGCCGTCGGCAGACAGGGTTCGCCCCGTCGCGTGCCGGGCATCGCGACGGGACGAATGCCTCCTGCTGAGGCGCTAGCAGTCGCGCAGGCCCGGCACGCGCTGGTCGTCCGCGCCACCCGACAGGTAGACCACGTTGACCCAGACATTCTTGTTGCCGGAGTCGTCATCGGTCTTGGCCCACCACTTGTTGTGGTGTCCGCCGTACGTCACCGTGGAGCCGACGGCCTGGCAGTAGAAGTAGTTCCAGCCGTGGTTGATGTGACCGGCCGGCACGTTGCCCGTGTGGAACGAAGGAGCGCCGCCACTGGGGTAGACGTAACAGTCGGTGGTCCCGTGGCTGTTGGCACGGCAGCCGTTGGCAGGTGGCGCGCCGGCCTCCTGGGCACCGGCCGTTCCCCCGGCCGACAGTCCGAGGGCCAGCGTTCCGACAGCGGCAGCGGCCAGCAGTGTGTTCCTCAACATGTTCAGCACTCCTTCGGCTCGGTGGAGTCCGTGAATGGGCCCCCGACCCGAAGCTTCCGCAGCAATCGAGCCCGCCAATCTCCCCGGCTGCGGAGTTCCCTCGATCGTTGGAGCGTGCACGTACGCACACACCCGCCCGCGTGCGCTGGCAGTCGGCCCCGATGAGGCCGATTGCGCCCGCCCTGGGGCTCAAGCGCCGCGTCCGAGGACCAGTTGGCGCCGGGACGGCGGGTCCCGCCCAAGGCCCCGTCCCGCCTCGGAGCTCAAGCCCCGAGATCCGAGCGCTCTTTCAGCGGAATGGGCGGAGGGAACGAATCCCCACCCTCGGGTAGTGAGCCTGCCGGCGGTTCGCAACGCCGCGAGCGAAGCCCAGCGGACACGGCAGTAGGGCCTGCCGCCGGGCACCGCCTCCAGCTATGCCGACGAAACAAGGCAGCCATGCCCACAGCAAGGCATGGGTAGCTGTCAGGCACTCATTGCACCCCGGCCGTCATGAGCGCCTTGTGCGATCGGACCCGCTCAGGCCTCGACCCGGGCCGACTGGACCAACACCGCCAATGACCGACGCGCTCACACCCACCCCGGAGCAATCCTCAACCTGCGCAGCACCCCATGACCAAGGCGGGGTAACGAGATTCTCCCCGGCGCCTTGAGGCGAACTGCGCTTCCACATGGACACCTTCGGGACGCGCGACAGTTTCCGCACCCTCTTGCCACCCCGACACTTCAGTCATATTATTTCGTTCGCAATTGCGAATGAAGATCTATGCTGAGGCTCGGGTGTCGACGAACGGGGGGGCCGTGGCCGTATTGATGGCCGCAGCGGCAGTGTGGGGCGTGCTGCAACTGTTCGCGCTTACGTGGCCAACACGCTCAGTACGGGTATCGACGGTGCTGCTCGCTCTGATGGTCGGGATCTACGGGTGCGGCACCGTAACGGCGCTGGTCGAGGTGGCATACACGCACGTGTACTCGGCCCAGTCCGGCCGCCCGTTGGACGAAGTCGTCAACACAACCAGCTACACCGTGGCGCCATGGGTGGAGGAACTGCTCAAGCTGAGCCCGCTGTTGTTGGCCGGCCTGTATGCCAAGGTGCGCCGACAGTGGGGGCTGACCGACTTCGTGGTGCTCGGATCCGCAGTCGGTGCCGGGTTCGGACTACTGGAGGCGTTGCTGCGGTTCGGCGGCGAGGCCAAGCGGGCAATCCCGCGACCGGGTGGTGGCTGGGTGATTCCCGACGGCTTCTCCCCGCCCTATGTACCAGGCCCGAACCAGGTGTTCACCAGTTGGCTACCGGCCCCGTTCGCCACCGTCGAGATGGGACAGGCATCGGCCTCGGCTACGTTCTCGCACCTCGTGTGGACAGCCATGGCCGCCCTGGGTATTGGCGTGCTCCTGCGCGGCCACGGCTGGCAGCGCCTGCTGTCAGTCGTGCCGATCGGGGCCGCTGTCGCCTATCACACGCTCAATAACTACGCGGCCCAGCACAATGAATCCACTGACGCGCTGCACTGGCTGGAGACGCTGGATGCCAAGGCGTGGATGATGCCGCTCCTCTGTCTGGCCGCAGCGATGCTCGTGGACCTGCGCCGGCTTCACCGCGGCAAACGCCTCATACCTGGCGTATTGCTGGCCACTGAACGTCTCGACGGCGATAGCGCGTCCGCATTAGTACGTTACGCCGCCTGGCGACCGCCCTGGACCCTGCTGATCGCGCTCCGCTTCATCCGCCTACGCCGCGCCCTCTGCTACGCCTCCACCCAGCCCCCACCCCCAGAAGACCCGCACCCCGCCTCCCATCAGGTGCAGTCCGCAGCGCCCCTGCACCACCCGACCGCCCAACCCTCAAGCGGAGCCACCGAAGAGCTGGTCCGTCTCACCGCACGAATCGCAGCCCGCATCGACGCCTCCGACCATGCGGATGCATGGAAAGACCTCGATATCCGCGGCTTGCTGCGCCAAGCTCGGACCCGCGCCGGGCGTCGCCGATGGCTGCTCCTCATCCCGTGCCTGCTCACCCTCCCCTCCCTGGCCTTCCTCGGCATTGGCTCCTTCCACTCCCAAGCCGACCTCCAGCACTACATCTCCACCGGTCCGCGCCCACGCATTCTGCTCTACTGCGCGATGGCGGCCCTGGCCTGGATCGCCTGGCAACTCACCGCCCTGCTACGCACCTGGCGAGCCACGGCCGCTCAGCCCATCGGTGAACACCTGGCTCTCCACCGCTTCCGCATCACCACCGCCCTCGGCTCCGCCGCCACCGGGACGTATCTCCTCTACCGGGGCTTCGGCAATGCCGACCCCACCGGCACCCTGGCCCCCACCGCACACCTCCTGGAGGCACTCGACCAAGCAGCGTTCTGGATCGGCCTCCTGCTCCTCCTCATATCCCTTGCCGCTCTCTTCCCGCCGGGCGCCGGCCTGGCCATGGCCGGAGGCAGTGCGCTGGCCGGAGGCAGTGCCGTGGCTGGAATTACCGCCGAAGCCGCCATCAACGCCGCCCTGCTGGGCAGTGCCGGGATCGTCCTCATGGCGGCGGGCAGTCAGGGGAGTGGCTGGAGCGAGACCACCCCGTCCGGATCCAGCGGAAAGGGTTCCGGATCAACCTCAAGAAGGGGGAAGTGGCAGGCACGGGACGATATCGAAGGCCCTGCTGCAGGGAAAGAGCTGCGTTTTCCTCATTCTCGGCATACCGTCTCGGGTTCAGGCACTGGCACACCCAAGGCCAAGAACAGCGTCATCATGCGTGGCCATGAAGGAGAGGTCGCACAGGACATCGAGAGTATCGCGGCAGGCCGAGCCAAATGGCACACGATTCTGTCACGCTACGAGATAAATGGCCGCACTTACGTGATAGAAGACAGCGGTACCGTTTTTCCCGACAGCGGCCCAAACATAGTCAATCTGAACCGAGTTGAATACGGAGCCTTGAGGCAGATCGTCCGAGCTCGCGGCGATATTTCAGCGGCTCCACAGCTCGCGAGGGATCCGAATTTTGTGCGAAACCCGGAAGCCATTCAAAAGGCCTTGAAGATCTACAATGGGATCATTCCATGATGTATAACCTGCTGGTTGCCGGCGCGATGGAACCGCGCACATTGGTAACCGTTCTGGCATCAGCCTTTGACGTGAACGCCGCGGATGTGGATGTAGCCGACCGCTTCGGTGACCCCGACCTGAGGAACTGGGAAGCCGCCGTCTCATGCCAGTATGACGCCCTTCACGGAGACCTCTCTTGGGAGTTGGACGTCTATGCGCAGGAGTTTGTTCCCACCCCTCCCTCGGAGTCGGCGCTGGCTCAGCACATCGCCACAGCGACCGGGCTGGTGGTGCTCTTCCCCGCCGAGTCGTTTCCACCGAGCGCCTACTGGGCGGCCACCCCTGAAGGCAACATCACGCGGGTACGCCTCTACGAATCCGACGAAGAAGTCCCCGTCTATTCGGTTGATGCCGTAGAAGTCCCAATTCGACAACTGCCGAACGCAAAGGTGATGAGGATTCCGGAGGTTGTCCGGGAGTTGAGGATCCCCACTCCGGTCACAGACAGCTTCCGCAAGAATATGCCTGCACATTTCCTATCCCAGCTAGGCCTGGAGTGGAAATTCTCGGACTGTCTGGGGGCATGGGAAATGCTCGTCACCCACATGGCATCGGGGTGGGCCGGTTCGGGTTGGTGCCCCCCGGACATCTACCAGGAACGGCTGGCCGCGCGAGACAGACTGACGACCATCCCCGACACGCTTCCCCCTGACGCCGTGGCCACCCTCCGGCAGGGGCTTCAGCAGCTGGACAGCACCTATGCCCGCCTCACCATGGAGGACCCGCAGGGCTCGCTGATCGCGCTACTCCCGGGCCCGCAGGCACCGAGCGGGGACCTGGGCTGGTGGTGGTACCGGCGACCCGAACCGCTGCCCTGGTGACGCCAATCGCTCGCTACCACCTGCCAGTTGCCGCGCGAGGGTCTCCTCGGAGCTCAAGCCCCGAGATCCGAGCGCTCTTTCAGCGGAATGGGTGGAGGGATTGAATTCCCACCCACCCTCCCTGCCCGGCGGGTTGACTTTTCGCGACCGACTTGCCACGGAGGGTGATCGCGCTCTAGCGTCAGCCGGGACACGACGGCCCCCGCCGGTGCGGAAACACCGAGCAGGGGCCTGACCACTTCGATCGCAAGGCAACATCGATCTCATGGCTGTCAATCAGCTTAGTGCTGCCCCCGCTCCCCAGTCCGTGCCGCTGCCCACGCTCGACCACCCGATGGCCAATCCCGGGTACGGCAAGCGTTCGGCCCCCGGCCAACGCCCCCGCAGCGGCAACGATTTCGTACACCTCCGTCCCCGCGACGCCGCCATCGCCGCCTACATCGACGGCCTGTGCGACGGCGCCGACATCTCCGTGAAGACGCTCGCCAAGGCCCTCCCGTACGGCCAGTGCGCCCTGCGGACCACGCTCAACCGGCTCCAGGAAGCGGGCCATCTGCGCCGGGGCAGCGAGTGCGTCGCCACCGACGAGGCCCTGATCTGGGTCACCCGGACGTTCTTCTCCCGCACCTCACGCGACGACGACTGGTGGGACGCCTTCACCCGGGGCGACGCACCCCAGGAGCGGGCACCCCAACGCCCCACCCGCTCCCGCTCGTTCATCCTGCTCGCCGCCCTCGGGCGCCACACGCCCACGCTCACGCTCTCGCAGGCGGACTGTGCCGCGCTGGAACCACAGGTCAGCGAGTGGTTCGAACTCGGCGCCACCGAGGCGGAGATCCTGCACGCCCTGACCGAGGGCCTCCCGGCACGCGTCCACCACGCCGCCGCGCTCGTCCGCAGGCGGCTGCGGGACAAGCTGCCGCCAGCGCGCATGACTCCCCCGGCCGCCCGTCAGATCGTGCTGCGGACCCTGGAGTGCAGCGAGTGCCGGGCGCCCGGCAGTGCGGAGGCAATGCCGGGCGGGTTGTGCGGCAACTGCCGGGGCAAGCCCGACGCCGCCGCCTCCAACGGCCCGGTGGGCGCCGTACCCGTACAGGGCGTGCGGGCGCGGATGAGCGCGGTACGGGCGGGGCTGGTGCCGAGGGCCGATCGGGCCTACCCGTGACCCGGCGAAGCGGACAGCCGAAGCCCAAACGATATCGTTTATTTGTTGCAAGTGATATCGTTTACGTTGTCCCAGCACTCAAGGAGGCCATGGTGGCCAGGACAGTCATAGACCTCGACGAGGCCATGGTGGCCGAGGCGATGCGCATCTTCGGCACCAAGACGAAGGCCCAGGCCGTACGCCTCGCCATGGAGGACACCGTCAAGCGCCATCTGCGACAGGAGGGGTTCGACGCCATGGACGCCGGCGAGCTCGACTTCAGCGAGATCGTCGAGAGCACCGGCCCCCGTAACAGCGACGGAACCCTCAAGCGCGACGGCGGCCGGGCCGCCTGATGCAGGATCGCTACCTGATCGACAAGTCCGCCCTCGCCCGCTGGACGAAGCCCGGCGTCAGGAAGGCACTCAAGCCGCTTCACGAGCGGTATCTGCTTGCCGTCTGCCGGCCCACCGAGTACGAAATGGTCCACTCGGCCCGGGACGGCTCGGAGGCCACGCGGATCAGCACGTGGCTCCACGCCTTCGATTACGTGCACAGCTCGGACGACACCTTCACCCGCGCACTGGAGGTCCAGCGTCACGCGCTCAACGCCGGCTTCCACCGCGCCCTCTCGCTCCCGGACCTCCTGATCGCAGCCACCGCGGAGCTGAACCGGTTGACGGTCCTCCACTACGACGGCGACTTCGACATGATCGCGTCCCTCACCGGCCAGCCCGCCGAATGGGTCGTCCCGCCGGGCAGCGCCGACCGCTGAGCCTCGGTTCGCACCCTGCGGGCCGAACGGGCCTACCGCTGAAGCCGGTTGCGGAGCGTTGCCGCGAAGTCCTCGGCGCGGGCCAGCTGTACGCGCAGCTCCTCGATCTTCTCGACCGCCGCCTGCTCGTACTCCCGCACTCGGCGCAGAAGCTCTGCGCGCCCGTCACCCTCGGCCGCCGGGTCCGCCGCATCGAGGCGGTCGGTGGCATCCAGCAGGTCGCGCATCTCGTCCAGCGTGAAGCCGAGCGGCTTCATCCGGCGGATGACCATCAGGCGCGCGACATCGGCCTCGGTGTAGAGACGGAAGCCGCCCTGGGAGCGGGCGGAGGGGATGACCAGGCCGGTCTCCTCGTAGTGCCGGATCGTGCGCAGCGACAGCTCCGTGCGCGAGGCGACCTCGCCGATCTGCATGTGCTCGCTCACGCGGGCGCCCCTTCGTCCTTGTGTCACCGGGGCCACAGGTGGCCGGCGCCGATCTCTACCCTAACGTTAGGGTAGAGTAAAGGATCGGCGGGGCCGGTTCCAAGCCGTCCCGACGGCGCGCGCCCGCCCACGGCGACTCGCGCAGCCGCCGCCTGCACCCACGTACGCAGGTTCGCGGAAGGCCGGCGCAGCCCTTCCGCGTCTTCATCTTCTCGCACGCACCGGTGACGCCCGGCGTGCCCGACCACGAACAGGTACTGGCTCTCTTGTCTGCTCCCACAGCTGTGTCCGCCGCCGCCCGGCTGCGCGGCCTCAAGCCCGACTGGTTCTCCGACCCGAAGGTGTGGCGCACGGAGATCCTCGCCGGCCTCGTCGTCGGGCTCGCGCTGATCCCCGAGGCGATCTCCTTCTCGATCATCGCCGGGGTCGACCCGGCGATCGGCCTGTTCGCCTCGTTCACGATGGCCGTGACGATCTCGGTCGTCGGCGGCCGGCGCGCGATGATCTCCGCCGCGACCGGTGCCGTCGCCCTGGTGATCGCCCCGCTCAACCGCGAGCACGGCTTCGGCTATCTCGTCGCGGCCGTGATGCTGGCCGGTGTCTTCCAGATCGTCCTGGGAGCGCTCGGGGTGGCGAAGCTGATGCGGTTCGTGCCGCGCTCGGTGATGGTCGGCTTCGTCAACGCGCTCGCCGTCCTGATCTTCCTGGCGCAGGTGCCCGAGATGCACGACGTGCCCTGGGCCGTCTACCCGCTCATCGCCGGCGGGCTGCTGCTGATGGTGTTCTTCCCGAAGGTCACCAAGGTGATCCCGGCACCGCTCGTCTCCATCGTCACCCTCACCGTGATCACCGTCGCGGCCGGGATCGCGGTGCCGACCGTCGGCGACAAGGGCGAGCTGCCCTCATCGCTGCCGGTCCCCGGCCTGCCCGACGTGCCGTTCACGCTCGACACGCTGACCACCGTCGCTCCGTACGCCCTCGCCATGGCGCTGGTCGGTCTCATGGAGTCGCTGATGACGGCGAAGCTCGTCGACGACATCACCGACACCCGTTCCAACAAGACGCGCGAGTCGGTCGGGCAGGGCATCGCCAACATCGTCACCGGGTTCTTCGGCGGTATGGGCGGCTGCGCCATGATCGGCCAGACGATGATCAACGTACGGGTCTCCGGCGCCCGCACCCGGCTGTCCACCTTCCTGGCCGGCACCTTCCTGCTGGTGCTGTGCGTGGTCTTCGGCCCGGTCGTCTCCGACATCCCGATGGCCGCCCTCGTCGCGGTGATGGTGATGGTGTGCTTCGCGACGTTCGACTGGCACTCCATCGCCCCCAGGACGCTCAGGCGGATGCCCGCCGGTGAGATCACGGTCATGGTCATCACCGTCGCCATCGTGGTGGCGACCTCCAACCTCGCCATCGGCGTCGTCGTCGGCTCGGTCACCGCCATGGTGATCTTCGCCAAGCGCGTCGCGCACCTGGTCGACGTCACATCCGTCACCGACCCCGACGGCGGCCAGGTCGTCTACTCCGTCACCGGCGAGCTCTTCTTCGCCTCCTCCAACGAACTGGTCACCCGGTTCGACTACGCCGGCGATCCGGACAAGGTCGTCATCGATCTGTCCGCCACCCATGTCTGGGACGCCTCGTCGGTGGCGGCCCTGGACGCGATCGAGACCAAGTACGCCCAGCGCGGCAAGAGCGTCGAGATCGTCGGCCTGAACCGGCCCAGCGCCGACCTGCACAAGACGCTCAGCGGCGAACTCACCGCCGGGCACTGACGGGTGACGGCACTGACGGGCAGCCGGAGGGGCGATCCGGCTGCGGTACGCCGCGTCAGCCCGCGGCACTCCGCGCCGGCCCCCGGTACGCCGCGTCACGCCGGCCGTGACGCGAGCTTCTGGGTGCCGACGACGGCCAGCAGCTCCAGGCGTTCCGCGTCCTCGGTGCCCGGCTCCGCCGTGTAGATCATGATGCGCAGATCGCTGCCCGCGACGCTGAGCACATCGCAGTCCAGCGTCAGGGCGCCCACCTGCGGGTGGTCGATGGTCTTGCGGGACGCCTCGTGCCGGCCGACGGTGCCGGAGTCCCACAGCTCGGCGAACCGTTCGCTGTTCGCGCGCATTTCGGCGACCAGCCTGCGCAGCCGCTGGTCCGCCGGATAGCGGCTCGCCGTCGCGCGCAGCCCGGAGACCTGCGCGGACTCCAGCGCCTCCAGAGACTCCTTTGTGTGGCGGACGCGGCTGCCCGAGCCGAGGAAGTGGCGCCACACCGCGTTGCGCTCGTTGCCCCGGTATTCGCCCATCAGCGCCACGTACATCGGGTTGGCCAGCAGCAGCGTCCATGTCGCGTCCGAGACGGCCACGGGCGTCCCGGTCAGCCGGTCCAGCATCCGCTGCACGCTCGGCGTGATGTAGGCGGGCACGGTGCCCCGGCCCGGCGGCATGAGCCCGGCGACGTGGAACAGGTGCTCGCGCTCGGCCCCGGAGAGCCGCAGGGCCCGGCCCAGCGCCTCGACGACCTGTTCCGACGGGTTGACCGCCCGGCCCTGTTCCAGGCGGGTCACGTAGTCGACCGAGATCCCGGCGAGCAGGGCCAGCTCCTCGCGGCGCAGCCCGGCCGCCCGCCGGTGGCCGCCCACGGGCAGCCCGGCCGCCTCCGGGGAGACCCGGTCGCGCCAGCGCCGCACCGTGTGCCCGAACTCCGTCGTCGCCATGGCACCACTGTGCACCGCCCGGCCCGGTTCTTCCTGGTACCGGTGGTCCCAGGAAGACGGGACGCCTGGCAGCCCCTACCGCCCCGCCGCATCGTGGAGGCATGACAGCAACACTGATCACCGGAGCGAACAAGGGTCTCGGCTTCGAGACCGCCCGCCGGCTCGTCGCCGCCGGCCACACCGTCTGGATCGGCAGCCGGGACGCGGAACGCGGACGCCGTGCCGCCGAGCAGCTCGGCGCCCGGACGGTGCCGCTGGATGTCACGGACGAGGCGTCCGTGCAGGCAGCGGCGGCCGCCATCGAGGCGGACGGAGGGCTTGACGTACTGATCAACAACGCCGGTATCGAGGAGCGCGGCGAGGACAACACCGTGATCGGCCCGGCGGAGGTGACGGCCGACCTGATGCGGCAGACCTTCGAGACGAACGTCTTCGGCACGGTCCGCGTCACCCACGCGTTCCTGCCGCTGCTGCGGCGTTCCGCGGCCCCGGTCGTGGTCAATCTGAGCAGCGGCCTGGCCTCGTTGACAGCCGCCAGTCGGCCGGACTCCCCCGGGTACGCGTACCCGGGGGTCGCCTACCCGGCGTCGAAGAGCGCGGTCAACATGGTCACCGTGCAGTACGCGAAGGCGTTCCCGCAGATGAGGATCAACGCGGTGGAGCCCGGCTTCACGCGGACCGACCTGAACGGGAACACCGGCGTCCAGACCGTCGAGCAGGGCGCCGAGATCATTGTGCGGATGGCGCAGGTGGGCCCCGACGGCCCGACCGGCGGCTACTTCGACGCCGAGGGCACCCTGCCCTGGTAGGCGGAGTCCCCGGGTCGCCGTCCGGCGGCCGCGAGCGCGGTCGGGCGGACGGCGGCCCCCTCGCCGGCTATTGACGCCTCGGTGTGCCCACTTCTAAGGTCTCGACCACTTAACAGATGACGTCTGACGTCCTTCGTCCGATGTTGCGCTCTCCCGCGCCACGCACCGCACGAAGCAGAGGAGTTGGGACAGAGATGAATCCGGCATCGGGCGGACCGTCGCTCACTCGCAGAGCCCTGGCGGCCGTCGCGGCAGCAGGCACCGTGACCGCCCTGGCCGCCGCCCCCGCAGACGCCGCGACGGCGGCGACGGGCCTCCCGGTGCTGGCCGTGGGCGCCGACTGGGCGTCCGTACTGGCCGCGACGCCGCAGGTCCAGCTGGTACCCGGCGCCACGTACACCCTGTCCACCACGGTCGAGCTGCCCGACGGCTGCCGGATCGTGGGCAACGGCGCGACCGTCACCGTCACCGGAGACACGGTCGGTGCGCTGCGCGCCACGAGCAGGAGCGACATCACCCTCACCGGCATCACCTTCCTGGGCAGGACCGCCGACCCGCTGGGCTCGGCGGCCTCCTTCGGACACGTCGGCCTGCGGCTGGACCGCTGCACCAACTCCCGTGTCCTCGACTGCGACTTCACCCACTGGCGTGGGGCGGGCATCGTGGTCACCGGGTCGGCGGGCGACGACTACTTCGCCTACCGGTCCAAACTGCGGGGCAACACCTTCAACCGCTGCTACTTCGGCGTATCGATCGCCGACCGCTGCGAGTACTCGATCCTCAGCGACAGCACCTTCTCCTACTGCCGGCTCGCCATCTGGAACTCGTCGGGCAACTGGACGGTCAACGACAACTCGGTGATGGGCTGTTACGGCGCCTACTACTCCTACGCCCGCACCAGTCCGTACGGGTCCCTCACCTCGGACAACTGGAACCACGGGACCCTGAGCGGCAACACGTTCAACCACTCCAACGGCGGCGCGAAGGCGCTGTGGAGCGCCAACGCCGCCTTCCCGGTGGGCGGTTCGGCACTCGACCCGGGCCCGGGCATCGTCGTGAACGGTCTGCTGCCGCCCACCTTCACCGGCAACACGCTCTGGTACACGGACATCGAGGCAACCGACCTCGCGGGCACCGGCTGGCTGCTGTCCGGCTGCACCCTGTCGAACCTCACGGTCAGCTGCACGGGCTCGGCACCCGTACGCGTGGTGGGGACCCAGTCCAACGGCGCCGCCAACGCGCCCGTGTTCAGCGGCAAGGTCACCGACGTACTGGCCGCCCTGGGCTGACACCCGGTCTCATACCCGGGTGCCAGGCGCCACGCCGACGAATGAGGACTCGGGTATCACGCGCCGGGAGGGCCGCGCGGGGCATCGTGGAGGCATTCGCAACGTCCGCCGCACACCGCGCGGTCCACACCGCGTGCCGTGCCGCCCGAACGGGGGAGTCCCAGGTGCCCGCAGCAGTCCCGCGTACGCGTACTCACGCCCACAGGCATACCCACAGCCGCCGGCGGGTGCTCGCCACCGGCCTGGCCGCGGCGGCCCTGCTGGCCACCGGGGCGGTGCCGTCGTTCGCGGCCGGGGGCCGCCGGACGCGTACCGCCCTGCCGGCCGCCCGGCTGCCCCGGCCCACCGGCCCGTTCGAGGTCGGCTCCACCGTCCTGCACCTCGTCGACCCGGCGCGCACCGAACCGTGGCTGCCGGACGGCACCGCGCGCCGCGAGCTCATGATCACCGTCCGCTACCCGGCCGCGCCCGGCGGATCCGGGCGCCGGGAGCCGCAGATGACGGCCGCCGCGGCCGCCCACTTCGGCGGCGCGGAGGGGGCCGCCGTCCTGAACCTGGGGATGGCGCCGGACAGCGTCGACTGGGCGGCCACACTCAGCCACGCCCGCCGCGACGCACCCGTGGACCCGCGGGCCGGCCGGCTGCCCGTCGTGCTGTACTCCGGCGGGCTCGGCGACCCGCGCACCTGGAACACCGTCCTGGTGGACGACCTGGCGAGCCACGGGTACGCGGTCGTCACGATCGACCACACCTACGAGGCGACCGAGGTGGAGCTCCCCGGCGGGCGCCTGGCCACCATGCGGATCTTCGAGGGGGCGCCGCCCACCGACCCGGACGCGATCAGTGCCGTGCTGCGGAAGGTCGTGGCGGTTCGGGTCGCCGACACCCGGTTCGTGCTGGATCGGCTCCCGGAACTGAACCGGACGCGCTTCGGGGACGTACTCGATCTCCGCCGGACCGGCATGTTCGGCCACTCCGCGGGCGGCTTCACCGCGGCCCAGACGATGCACGACGACCGGCGGATCCTGGCCGGCATCAACATGGACGGGGAGATGGACTACGTGGGCGGGGAGCTGCCGGACGGCACCCGGCTGAGCACGGTGGCGCTGGAGGGTCTTGACCGACCGCTGCTGCTGATGGGCACGGACGCCGAGGGGTCCGGCGACTACCACCACCAGCCGTCCTGGGCGGCGTTCTGGCGCAACACCCACGGCTGGAAGGCGAACGTCACGCTGACCGGCTCGCGCCACGCCTCGTACACCGACGCGGAGCTGCTGCTGCCGCAGCTGGCCCGGCAGGGCGCTGAGCCCGACGGCGGCCTGGCGGCGGCGGTCGGGACCGTACGGCCGGAGCGGGCGGCTGCCGCGAGCCGGGCGTATGCGGCGTCGTTCTTCGGCCGGTGGCTGCGCGGGCACGACGACCATCTGCTGGACGGCCCGTCGGCCCGCTTCCCGGAGATGGTGTTCACGCCGTAGCGGACGGGAACGACACCGGCCCCCGGGGACGGATCCCCGGGGGCCGGTGTCGTGTACAGCTGTGCAGGAACTACCGATCCGTCAGGATCAGAAGTCCATGTCACCGCCCGGCATGCCGCCCGGAGCGCCCGCCGGAGCGGCCTTCTCCGGCTTGTCGGCGATGACGGCCTCGGTGGTGAGGAAGAGCGCGGCGATGGACGCGGCGTTCTGCAGGGCGGAGCGCGTGACCTTCGCCGGGTCGATGATGCCCTCGGCGATCATGTCGACGTACTCGCCGGTCGCGGCGTTGAGGCCGTGACCGATCGGCAGGTTGCGCACCTTCTCGGTGACGACGCCGCCCTCGAGACCACCGTTGACGGCGATCTGCTTGAGCGGGGCCTCCAGCGCCAGCTTGACGGCGTTGGCGCCGGTCGCCTCGTCACCCGAGAGCTCGAGCTTCTCGAAGACGGCCGAGGCCTGGAGCAGAGCCACGCCACCACCGGCGACGATGCCCTCCTCGACGGCGGCCTTGGCGTTGCGCACCGCGTCCTCGATGCGGTGCTTGCGCTCCTTGAGCTCGACCTCGGTCGCGGCACCGGCCTTGATGACGGCCACGCCGCCGGCCAGCTTCGCGAGGCGCTCCTGGAGCTTCTCGCGGTCGTAGTCCGAGTCGGAGTTCTCGATCTCGGCACGGATCTGGTTGACGCGGCCCTGGACCTGGTCGCTGTCACCGGCGCCGTCGACGATCGTCGTCTCGTCCTTGGTGATGACGACCTTGCGGGCGCGGCCGAGCAGGTCGAGCCCGGCGTTCTCCAGCTTGAGGCCGACCTCCTCGGAGACGACGGTGCCACCGGTGAGGATGGCGATGTCGCCGAGCATGGCCTTGCGGCGGTCACCGAAGCCCGGGGCCTTGACGGCAACGGACTTGAAGGTGCCACGGATCTTGTTGACGACCAGGGTCGACAGGGCCTCGCCCTCGACGTCCTCGGCGATGATCAGCAGCGGCTTGCCGGACTGCATGACCTTCTCCAGCAGCGGAAGGAGGTCCTTCACGTTGCTGATCTTCGAGTTCACGATCAGGATGTACGGGTCGTCCAGGGACGACTCCATGCGCTCCATGTCCGTGGCGAAGTACGCCGAGATGTAGCCCTTGTCGAAGCGCATACCCTCGGTGAGCTCGAGCTCCAGACCGAAGGTCTGGGACTCCTCGACGGTGATGACGCCTTCCTTGCCGACCTTGTCCATGGCCTCGGCGATGAGCTCGCCGATCTGGGTGTCGGCGGCGGAGATGGAGGCCGTCGAAGCGATCTGCTCCTTGGTCTCCACGTCCTTGGCCTGCTCCAGGAGGGCGGCGGAGACGGCCTCGACGGCCTTCTCGATGCCCCGCTTGAGAGCCATCGGGTTCGCACCCGCGGCCACGTTGCGAAGGCCCTCGCGGACGAGCGCCTGAGCGAGAACGGTGGCGGTGGTCGTACCGTCGCCGGCGACGTCGTCCGTCTTCTTGGCGACCTCCTTGACCAGCTCCGCACCGATCTTCTCGTACGGGTCCTCCAGCTCGATCTCCTTGGCGATGGAAACACCATCGTTGGTGATCGTGGGGGCGCCCCACTTCTTCTCAAGGACGACGTTGCGGCCCTTGGGGCCGAGGGTGACCTTGACGGCGTCGGCGAGCTGGTTCATGCCGCGCTCAAGACCGCGCCGGGCCTCCTCGTCGAACGCGATGATCTTGGCCATATGAAGTGGTCCTCCCGGACAGGGGTGGATTTCTCCGGACCGAGAGGCGCCCGCGACGGACGGCCTGCGTGTCTGCCGGTTCCTTGCCCCGGCAGACCTGCGGGCCTCACCGGCCCGGTCCAAGTTTCTGTCACTCTCACCCGGAGAGTGCTAACGCCAATGATTAGCACTCGACCCCGTTGAGTGCAAGCGCCGAAGGCTCCTTGAGGGGTGGCGGCCGGGCGACGGGTGGGCGCAGGCGTCCCCCTCTGGATGTGGACAACCGGGGAGGGGGCGCGCGGACGCACGTGGGGCCCGTACCCCGGTAGGGG